>DASTDQ010000700.1:0-8333 GCA_035710305.1 Vicinamibacterales bacterium
GATACCCCTGCGCCTGCAGCACGACCCCGAGGTTGCTGCGCGCCTCCGCGTGGCGCGGATCCAGGCGCAGCGCCTCTTCGAGCTGCGCCCGCGCCTCGTCCACGCGTCCCGCCGACAGGTAACTCGTCGCCAGCACATTCCGCGCGGCGGCAGTGTGCGGATCGAGCCGGACGTCCATCTCAGCCGACGCGATGGCAGCCGCCAGTGAGCGGCGGACGAAATCGGCGTTGAGGAGCGCCGCGTCCCCTGCGCGGCGCGGCACGACTTCGATCCACAACTGGCCCATCTCGTCGGTCGAGCGCGGTCCCGATCGCACGCGCTGCGGCGGATCGAAACGGTTGTTCGGATTCGCCGCCGAGTTGTCGTAGGTGAACCGCATCGACAGCCGAGTGCCCTGCGGCAGGAACACAGGCGATCGATAGCGATACCGGTCCTGCCAGCGAAAGTCCCACTGGCGAATCGACAGCAGATCCTTCTGCGAGCCGTCCGGAAGCGTCGCCGTTCCGCGCATCTCCTTCCCGAGATAGTGTGCGTGCGGATAGATGCTCACCGCCTCGACGTCAACCGGGAGCACGTAGCTGTCCTCCACGACGTAGTCCGCCTCGCCGGCGGGAATGGCGATCCCCGGCGCCTCGAGCTTCACGCTGATCGGCGTGCGCGTCGGAGGCGTGTCGGAGAAGAACAGGCCGATCGCCGGCTGCACCGTTTCGCTCTGCGCACCCGCGATCATGTGGAGCAGCAGGATCAGGTCGGCGCCAGGCTCGAGCGTCCAGGCGTTGTCGGACGGCTCCATCACCGGCACCTTGCCCGGCGACCAGCCGTACACGTTGTACACCTGGGCGCCGTCCATCACCGCGAACCCGGGACCCGGCTCGGCACGATCGAGCGCGCGCGACACGCGCCCGAGATCGATGGCCACGTCGGCGTGGTGCAGCGCCTGTGGGCGATCGGCGCGGAACTCGACGGCTCGCACGTAGCGCGTCGTGGTGATCGGTACCGGAATGACGAAGTTCCGGAACACGTCGCGGGTTCCTGGCTGGGGCCTGCCCTGAGCGGAGTCGAAGGGCTGCAGCTCGTACGCCTCGGGCAGCGTCAGTACGAGATCGGGCGTGCCCAGTTGCCATCCGCCGGCAAACGACGGCGGCTTCGGCGCGTCGGCCGGATTTCCCTCGGGCGCGCCGCTCTCGACCCACTTCGCGATGAGCGCGATCTGATCGTCGCGGAGCCGGCGTTCGCCGGCAAACACGCCGTACCCGGGCTCGGGCAGCCACGGCGGCATCGCGCGGCGCTGCACGGCTGAGGCGATCGCGCGCGCGTTGCGACGGACCGAGTCGTAGTCGAGCACGCTGAACGGCGCACCAGCCACGCAGATCGGATCAGCGGCAGGCTCTGACGTCGCAGCAGGCAGCGGCGCGGCGTCATCGATCGGGCGATGGCAGCTCGCGCAGTTGTCGAACAGGATCGGAGCGATGTCGCCGTTGAACGTCACCGCGCGCGCTGCAGTCTTGTCCGCCTGTGTCGTCGTCCGCGAGCATCCAGCGACGACGGCGATGATCGCGAAGGCAGCGAGTGCGCAATTCAGCTCCCTACTCCGCATACGCTGGATTGTAGGTGACCTCGGGGCCACCTGGAACTGCATGTGGCGACTGGTGCCCCCAGAGCTAGGGTTGCTTCGTGATGTCGAAGTCGTCCACGACCCATATGTCGGATCGCGACGAATAGACCGTGCACACGAACGTCCGGCCGTCTGGAGACACGCTGACTCCGCCGACTTCTTCGAACGGGAGTGTCACCGTGGACTGCACGTGGCCGTCGAGTGCGGAGACTTTCACGATGCGTGCGTCAGTCAATGATTCGCCGCGGTGCGCGATCAGGCCTCGATACACGGGGCTGCCCCCTTCAAGCGCGTAGATGGACGTCCCGTCAGCGGACCAAGCGAGGAGAAGAGGTGGTGGAGCCGCATACAAGAGTCGCTCGCTTGAATCTCGTGTGTCGATTATCCAAATGCCCCGCGCCGGACGACGGTTCCAGGCGACGGCAATACGCCTCCCGTCGGGGGAGTGAACCGGGGAAAACGCCCATCCGACTGAACTGTCTTTGATCAGCGGGCGTTCGTGTCCCGTCCCGAGGTCGAGGACGCTGAAATTGCGATTGCCCGTCTGCTGGTACAGGAGCTGCGATCCCGGCCCCCACGACACCTCGAGGCCCTCGCCGCTCAAGTCGCTCGACGAGACCGCCCTGGGAGCGCCGCCGCGGGCGCCGACGACCCACACCCGTGGCGTGATTCCCTCGGTCGACGCAAACGCGATCTGCTCCCCGTCTGGGGACCAGGCGGGGCCGACATTCATTCCGTCGAGGAACGTCAGCTGTGTCGATGGACCTCCCTCGATGGACATGACGTGCAGGTTGGCGTGCGACTCGTAACCCACGTTGAACGCCACGCGCTTCCCATCGGGAGAAATCCTCGGCCGCTCGATGAAGGACGTGCCGCTGGTCAGTTGCCTGGTGACCACGCTGTCGCCGGTGCCCTCGTCGCCCGTCTGGACAGTCCACAGGTTCGTAAGGAAGGGCGCGCGCGAGTAGACGAGGCTCCTTCCGTCGACCGACAAGCCGAAGGATCCGTCCGTCTCGAGTCCTGTGAGCAACGGCCCCGGCAACGCCTCCCATGTTGCATCACGCGATTGCCGTGCGAGCTTGTGGAGCGACATTGTCTGGTTGACACGGCGAAAATAGTAGATGCTCCGCGCGTCCGGCGCCCAACGCACGGCTGCAATCTCAACCCGATCCGCGAGCACCTTCGTCTGTTCACTGCCGTCTGGCTGCATCGTCCAGATCGAGAATCCTCCCCGACCGTCGCTGCTGCTGAAGAGCAGGTGGTTCGTGGCCGGCGACCAGTCGATGTCGTAGATCCAGCTGGAAGTGCTTTCGAGAGCAACCGATCTCGGTCCGTCTCCGCTCGTGCTGACGAACAGGATCTTTCCTTGCAGGAACTGCGCAGCGGCAATCGTGGAACCGTCGGGAGACCAGCACGCCACGAAGAGACCGGGAGCGACGAGACGCGATGTGCCACCGGTGCGCGGAACGACATACATGCCAGGTATTCCAGCGCCGCGCTTCCAATACAGCAACCTGGAACCATCGGGCGACGGCCGGGGCCTGGCGATTTCCGGCGCACTGTCTACTGGCACGGGCTGGCCGCCCGTCGTGTCTTTCACCATCAACGTGTGGACGCGGGAGCCGAACGACACGTAGGCGATGCTGCGGCCGTCGGGCGACAGGGCAGGCGCCCCGCCCTCCGTTCCCGTGAACGTGACCTGGCGGTGCACTGGGCCGCGCGACAACGGCGGCGCAGCCTCGTGAGAGCCGCGAGCGACGTAGGCGACGGCAACGGAGGCGAGAAGCGCACTCGCGACACCCGCCATCCGCAGCGGGCCGGCCAGTGCCCTTACGCGCGGCGGGCCGGCCAGTGCCCTTACGCGCGGCGCACCTTTGGCAGGGGTTGACTCGACGAGGGACGAGACACCGAACCCCTCAGTGACGTGCGCCACGAATCGGTAGCCCCGCTTCGGGACTGTCTCGATGTACCTGTCAGACTGGCTCTCACCGAGGGCCTTCCGCAGTACCGATACTGCCCGATTCAGGTTGGCTTCCTCCACGAACGTATCCGGCCAGACCTCCTTCAGGAGTTGTTCCTTCAGCACCAGATGCCCTGCGTTCTGGACGAGCAACCTGAGGACCTCGAAGACCTTCGGTGTCAACGGAACTGGCCGGCCGTCACGGAGCAGGGCGTGCTCGGTCAGGTCCAGGAGGAACGGCCCGAAGGAGAAGATTGGGAGTTTTTTTGGAGGTATTTCCAAGGACGTCCGTCCGTCGCGGCAAGCCTAATCGAATACCCCGATGGACTGCAAAGCAGGACGGAGAGGCCCGTTTGCCGGAGGTCTTCTGGTGGTCGTCGTGTCCGTTGCCAGTCACGGCTGCGGCGACTCTGCGGGTCTTCCAACGTCGGGTCCGTCGCCATCGGCCCCCGCATCGCCGCCGGTCCGCACCCTCAGAATCAATGGTCCGGCCGTCTTGTCGGTCATCGGAGAAACCAGCCAGTTGAGGGCGACGGCAACCTTCTCCGACAACTCGACCCGGGACGTCACCTCCGAAGCGACCTGGCGCTCGCTCAACCCATCCGTCGTGAATGTGTCGCCGACCGGCCTCGTGACGGTGGCCGGTTACGGAGCGAGCAACGTGGAAGCGACGTACCGGGCAGGGAGAGCGTCACTGCCGGTCTTCGTGACGCCGCCAGGTACGTTCTTTGTCCGTGGACGGGTGAGAGAGCCGGGCAGGGGTGGGCTCGCCGGTGTACGCGTCTTCGACCCACAGTCCGGCAGGTCGACGTTCACGTCGGGAGAGGGTGAATTCGCACTGGGCGGGCTCACGAACGCGCGTCTCATGTTCGACATCGAGGCGTACGAAAGCCGCGAGGCAGACCTGCCCCCGAATGTGGAGTCGGACGTGGCGCTCCAGCGGGTCATTCGCTTGACCGTTGGAGAGTCGGTTACGCCGGCGCAACTCGCGCCACACGACATGTCGTACGGGGTGGGGGGCGATCAATGCCAGCCCTGCAGGCTGATCAGGGTCGTCAGTCCGAGCGCGGGCACGCTTCGTTTGCGACTAGCGTGGAGCGATCCGCGCGTTCCGTTGAGCGTGTGGGCGAACGGACAGCTGTTCAAGGGCGCGTCGTCGACCGAGTTGACGGCTGACGTGCCGGTTGGCGCCGGTGAACTCGTGGTATACGTCGGAGCGATTCCCGCGGTGACCCTGGCCGACAGGGTCTACCTCCCGTTCACGCTCACCGCCTCGATGCCTTGACCGAACCCATGGCAATCAGCGTTGCACACCAAAACCTTGGCGTCGCATGAGGGGCAGATCATGGAGCGCACGGTGGGTTGTCTGTTCGGCGTCGTGCTCCTCGGAGCCTGTGACGGTGCTGTAGGACGAGAATCACCTACTGGGCCCACACCAGGCATATCGCTGCCCACTCCGGGCGGATTGACGGGAGTGTACGGGCTGTCCGGCGTCGTTACAGCGGTCGGCGTCCCGGTCGCTGGCGCGACAGTCGCGCTGTTAACCTTCGAAGCGGGAGCGTTGATTGAGTCGACGCTGACCGATGGAAACGGCTCCTACACTTTGGCAGCAGTTAGGAACGTCTCGCCGTATTCTGGCGCGCTCGTGAGTGTGTCCAAGCCGGGGTACTTTACAAACACCAGGTATGTGCCCATGACTCGGGACGAGACATCGGACTTCGATTTGGTACGTGCCTCGCACATATCGGTGGGGCAGCAAATCCGAAGTCGACCAGGCGACGCGCGCTGCGCCAGCTTGGGATATGGCGGGGGGGGCGGTGCTGTTTGCCAGCAGTTCGCCGTGACAGTGCCGTCATCGGGAACGCTCGAGGTCACCGTATCCTCGAGTCCCGCGTCCGCCTTTGACACAACCGTCCTCGAGCCACACGGAACAATCGGTGCCTACGTTGCTGCACCTACGACACCGCTACGACTCGCGCTCCAAGTTGTGGCGGGCCTGACGTACCAGATTGACGTCGTTCCAATTGGCGTTCCGGAGTTTGAATTGACCACGGCGTTGCGATGATTCCCTTCGTGGGCTGGTCAACGGCGTGATTCCACTGTCGTCACATCGGTAGAACCCGAATCGTCAGATTGGAAACTCCAAGGGCATTCGTGTCCCGCTTTAGCGTTGCACGCGCCCCGAGGCGTCTCCCGCCGCGAGACGATCGACCTCCTCGACGCTCGCACGATTGAAGTCTCCGGGGATCGTGTGCTTCAACGCGCTGGCCGCCACCGCGAACCGCAGCGCGTGTTCAGGCGTCCGGCCAGTCACGAGGCCGTAGATCAGGCCGGCCGCGAAACTGTCGCCGCTGCCAATCCGATCGACGACGGCGATGTCGTAGCGCTGGCTCGTCAGCATCCGGTTCGCCTGCGCGTCCCAGAGGAGCGCGCTCCAGCCGTTATGGCTCGCCGAGACGCTCTCGCGCAGCGTGATCGCAACGGTTTGCGGGCCGAAGCCGGTTGTGACGCGCTCGGCCGCCTCGCGGAAGCCGTCGACATCCAGATGCCCGGCCGTCGCATCGGTTCCCGCGACATGGATGCCGAGCATCGACTGCAGATCTTCTTCGTTGGCGATGACGAGGTGCACGTCACGGAGGAGAGGGCCCACGACGCGCTGCGCGTCGGCCTCGGCCCAGAGCTTGCGGCGGTAGTTCAGGTCGAAGCTGACCTTCGCGCCCGCCGTCCGCGCCGCGCCAATGGCGCGCCGGGTGGACTCGGCCGCGCTCGCGCCGAGGGCGGGCGTGATTCCGCTGACGTGAAACCAGTCGGCGCCGGCCAGGATGCCGTCCCACGAGAGGGCGTCCGGCTTCAGCTCGGAAATCGAGGAGTGCGCGCGGTCGTAGACGACAGTCGAGGCGCGCTGACTGGCGCCCGTTTCCGCGAAGTAGATGCCGACGCGGCTGCCGCCGCGCACGACGTGCTCGGTGCGCACACCTTCGGCGCGTAGCGCCCGGATCGCCGCGTCGCCGATCGCGTGCGCGGGCAACGCGGTGACGTAGACGCTGTCGAGGCCGAAGTGCGCCAGGCTCACCGCTACGTTCGCCTCGCCTCCGCCGAAGGTCGCCGAGAACGCCGGGGACTGCAGAAAGCGCTCGAACCCCGGCGGGCTCAGCCGCAACATGATCTCGCCGAAGGTGACCACCCGGCTGGCCTGGCTAACGTTCACGGCGCTTGTCACTGCTGGCCTCTCGCCGCCCGCACGCCGGCCATGATACGCGCGGCGTTGGCCGTCAGCACGCGGTAGTCGCCCGCCGCAATCGCCCGGGCGTCGAGCAGGGCCGTGCCGACGCCAACCGCCGCGGCGCCCGCGCGAATCCAGTCGCCCGCGTTGTCGAGCGTCACGCCGCCGGTCGGAATCAGCTTCACATCCGGGAGCGGTCCCTTCACGTCCTTGAAGAAGGTCGGACCGAGCGCGGTGGCGGGAAACACCTTGACCAGATCCGCGCCCGATTCCCAGGCAGTCAAGATCTCCGTTGGCGTGAAGCATCCCGGCAGTGCCGCGACATCACGGTGGTGACATACCTCGATGAGGCCTGGCTTGAACACGGGGCTGACTACGAACCGCGCACCCGCATCGATCACGCGCTCCGCCGTGGCTTCGTCGAGCACGGTGCCGGCGCCCAGAAGGAGTCCTGCCGGCAGCGAAGCCGATAGATCCCGGATCTGATCGATCGCTCCTGGCACCGTCATCGTGACTTCGAGGACGCGCACGCCCCCATCGATCAAGGCATCGACGATGGCTCTCAATCGGCCGGCTTCGCGGATCCGGATGACGGCGACGACGCCGGCTTCTTCGATCGCGGAGACGACGCCCTGTCGGGCCGTCATCGTGCCAGCCACCCGCCGTCCACGGCGAGCACGTATCCATGGATGTAATCCGACGCGGGCGAGGCCAGGAAGACCACCGCGCCGGCCAGATCGTCCGGCTCCCCCCAGCGGCCCGCCGGAATGCGCGCGGTGATCGCCTCGTATCGGGGCCGATCGTCCTGTAACGCCTGCGTGTTGTCGGTGCGCATGTAGCCGGGCGCGATCGCGTTGACGTTCACGCCCCTGGCCGCCCACTCGTTGGCAAGCGCCTTGGTGAGCTGAGCGACGCCGCCCTTCGCGGCGGCGTACGCCGGGACGCGCATCCCTCCCTGAAAGGTCAGCATCGAGGCGATGTTGATGATCTTCCCCGAGCCCCTCGCCAGCATCGTTCGCCCGACGCTGCGGCACAGCCTGAACACGCTCGACAAATCGACCATCAGCACGTCGTCCCAGTCTTTGTCGGGGTATGCGTCGGCGTCCGCCCGCCGGATGATGCCCGCGTTGTTGACGAGGATGTCGATCCTCCCGAGGGCGGCGATGGCGTCGTCGGCAAGCCGCTCGGCCTCGCCGCGACTGGCGAGATCGGCCGTCAACACGCGCGCGCGCCCTCCGCACGCGCTCGTGAGCTCGCGGGTTCGTTCCGGGGAGAGCGGACGGCTGGCGTGTAACGCGACATCCGCCCCGGCCTCGGCGAGCGCCCGCGCCATGGCGGCGCCGAGGCCGCGCGAGGCCCCCGTGACGAGGGCCGTTCGTCCATCGAGCCTGAACAGGTCGAGGACCGGCACTTCTCTGCGTGGCGTCATCTGTCGAGAACGAGATCCGTTGTTCACACTTCTCGGTTCTGACCTTCTCAGTTCGTGTTCAATTTCGGAGTTCGTGTTCGCAGTTCTGGGTTCGGGTTCGAGGTTC
>DASTDQ010000701.1:0-7667 GCA_035710305.1 Vicinamibacterales bacterium
GGCGGCCGCCGCCGCCCGGCTTCCCGAGAACTCCGAGGTCCAGGATCACCTCGGCGATCTGTTCGCCCGCCGGGGGCGCATGGCCGAAGCTGTCGACGCCTGGACGCGCGCGCTCAAGGGCGACAGTCAGGACGTGGACAAGGCGACGATCGAGAAGAAGATCAGTAACGCAAAAGGCAAGATGCAAAATGCAAAATGAAACACCTGCATCTTGCATTTTGCATTGCGTGTGTCGCTTCCGCTTCGTGCGCACCGAAACGATTCACCGTCCCGACTGATCCGGGTTCGCCCCTTCCGAAATACGAGGAGATCCACGCGCAGGTCGCTGCGGCCTGCCGCGGCGTGCGCACGCTGACCGCCGAGCTCGGTTTGCGCGGCCGCGCCGGCCGCCAGCGTCTTCGCGGGCGCTTGATTGCCGGGTTCGAACGGCCGGACTCGATGAGGCTCGAGGCGGTCGCTCCGCTCGGGGCACCCGTCTTCATTCTGGCGTCGCGGGGAACGACCGCCGTTCTTCTCCTGACTCGCGAGGACCGAGTCGTCCGGGGCGAGTCGGCCGAGGCGATCCTCGGGGCGCTGACCGGTGTGTCGCTGTCGCCCGCCGATCTTCAAGCCATTCTCGACGGCTGCGTCGTGCCCGAACCACGGGCGACGGGTGGCCGCCAGCACGCCGATGGATCGGCATCGATCGACCTCGCCGGCGGCGCGAGGCTCTACCTCCGCCGCGCCGATACGTGGCAGGTTCGCGCCGCACGCCGCGCCGGGTGGCAGGTCGAGTACCCCGCGTGGGAGGGCTCGTTTCCCGCGTCGGTTCGACTGCAGTCCGATTCCCCTTCGGTTCAGGTGGACGTGACCGCGACGCTCACGCAAATCGAAACAAACGCGGGCATCAGGCCGGACGCGTTTTCGATCGACGTTCCCTCGAGCGCGCGTCCGCTGTCGCTCGCGGAGCTCCGCGACGCTGGACCGCTCGGCGACAAGTGATGCCTGGTCCACGCTCCGGGACGGCGTCCGTGAAGGCGATTACCGTGCGCGCTCACGCAAAGATTAATCTGGATCTGCGCGTGCTCGGCATGAGGCCGGACGGTTTTCACGAGCTCCGGACGGTCTTCCAGGCGGTGGCGCTGCACGACAGCGTCGAGTGCATCCCGCGACGGGGGCCGCTGGCGATCGAGTGCGAAATGGCCGGTGTTCCTCTCGACCGTTCGAACCTCGCGTGGCGGGCTGCGGAGGCGCTGTGGCGCGCGCTCAGGCGCGATGGGGAGGTCAGGGACATCCTCATCCGGCTACACAAGCGGATTCCCCTGCAGGGAGGGCTGGGCGGCGGCAGCACCGACGCCGCTGCAACGCTGCTGGCACTGTGCCGGGCGTGGCGTGTGCCGGTACGTGCCAACCAGCTCGTTGACGTGGCCTCCGTACTTGGCGCCGACGTGCCGTTCTTTCTGTCGGGCGGGACCGCTCTCGGCCTCGGGCGCGGCGACGAGATCTACCCTCTCGCCGATTTGCCGCGCCACTGGGTCGTGCTGCTCGTGCCCGGCTTCGGTGTGGCCACCGCGGACGCCTACGAGTGGTACGACGCCGAGCGAGACCCCACGCGCGGGCCGATGGTGCGGGAGGCGCAGTACGTGCCCGGGCCCTGGCCCTCGCGCGCGGCCCAGATGATCAACGACCTGGAAGCGCCCATCGCGCGGCATCATCCCGAGATCGAGCAGATGAAGACCGCCCTTCGCCGGGCTGGCGCGCTGGCGGCGGCGATGTCGGGCAGCGGCGCGACCGTGTTCGGGTTGTTTCAGAAGCGGTCGGAGGCGGCCTCCGCCGTCGCCCGTCTGTCCGCGTCGGGCTGGGGCGTGATCCTGACCGAGTCGTTGAGCCGCGGCGAGTACGCGCGGAGAAGCCAGCCGGTGCAGGTGAATCTTGCCCGGCGCCGCAACTCTCGACTACACTAAGGGATTGCACCCCTCCGTTCGGTGACTCCTGTAGATCTCACGCGAGGCAAAGCGGGTCCGGCAGGAGGATCTGCAGCTTGAGGTCCCGGCGGGCCGTGGTGTCGTAGTGGGGCGTGGCCAAGCGGTAAGGCGCGGGACTTTGGATCCCGTATTCGGAGGTTCGAATCCTCCCGCCCCAACCAGCTCGGAGATGGTGCGCCAGGCGCAGTGAATGATGAGACGACCTCTCAGCGGTGACGGATTGGTAGGGACCGGATTCGGTGAGCTGAAGGTGTTTTCGGGCAACGCCCACCGGCAGTTGGCCCAGGAGATCGCCGACTGCCTCGGCATTCCGCTCGGGCAGGCGCGGCTCAGGCGATTCCCGGACAGCGAGGTCTCGTTTCAGATCGACGAGAACATTCGCGGCGCCGACGTCTTCATCATCCAGCCGACCTCGAATCCGGTGGATCAGCACCTGATGGAGCTGCTGGTGATGATCGATGCGTTCCGGCGGTCCTCCGCCGCGCGCATCACCGCGGTCATTCCCTACTACGGCTACGCGCGCCAGGACCGGAAGGACAAGCCGCGCGTGCCGATCTCGGCCAAGCTGGTGGCGAACCTGCTGAGCGCGGCGGGCACCAACCGCGTGCTGACGATGGATCTGCACAAGGCGCAGATTCAGGGATTTTTCGACATCCCCGTCGACCACCTGTTTGCCGCGCCGGTGATCATCGAGTACTGCTCGAAGCTGCAGTCGAGCAACCTGACGATCGTGTCGCCGGATGCGGGCGGGGCGGAGCGGGCACGAGCCTACGCCAAACGCCTCGACGCGGAGCTGGCCATTGTCGACAAACGGCGCAGCGAGGATGGCACTGCCGAGGTCATGAACGTGATCGGCGACGTGCAGGGGCGCACCTGCATTCTGCAAGACGACATCATCGACACCGCCGGCACGATTCAGAAAGCCTCGATCGCGCTCAAGGACGCGGGCGCCGAACGCGTCATGGCGTGCGCCGTGCACGGCGTGCTGTCGGGACCGGCGATCCAGCGCATCGAGGATTCGCCGCTCGACCAGTTGATCGTGACCAACTCGGTCCCGCTGCGCGGCGAGGCCGAGCGATGCGGCAAGATCAGGGTGTTGACCGTTGCCCGGCTGCTCGGCCAGGCGATACGGAACATCCACGAAGAGACGTCGGTTTCTTCGCTCTTTATCTGACCGTGGAACCGTAGACCGTAGACGACAGAGATCAGGTTATGGACGCAGTACTAGAAGCAGTCAAGAGAGAAGGGCGCGGGAAGAACGAGGCGAACCGGTTGCGGGCCTCGGGGCAAGTCCCGGCCGTGGTGTATGGAACCGGATCGAAGGGCAAGGCGCCCGAGGGCGTCGCGGTGTCGGTTGACCCGAAGGCCGTGCTGCGGATCCTCCACTCAGACTCGGGCGCGAACACGCTGATCACTCTGAAGCTGGAGGGCAAGCAGTCGCAGGTGATGGTCAAGGAGTACCAGCTCGACCCGCTGACCCACAAGCTGCTCCACGCCGACTTCTATCAGCTGGCGATGGACAAGGCCATCATTGTCAGCGTGCCCATCCAGGTCAAGGGTGAGCCGAAGGGCGTGAAGGATCAGGGCGGCCTCCTGGACTTCGTGACGCGCGACGTCGAGATCGAGTGTCTGCCGAGAGACATCCCGGAGAACATCGTCATCGACGTGAGCGAGTTGATGCTGCACCAGTCGATCCGCATGCGCGACGTGGCTCCGGATCCAAAATGGAAGCCGATGACCGACGGCGACACGATGCTCGTCCACGTCGTGATGCCGAAGGCCGAGGAGGCCGCGGTGGCGGCCGAGACGGCCGAAGCGGCGCCGGCGGCGGCGGCCGAGCCCGAGGTCATCAAGAAGGGCAAGACGGAGGAGAAGGAAGAGAAAGAGGCCGAGAAGGCGGACAAGGCGAAGAAGTAGAGGCGGGCCTTCACACCCGCCTGCACGCCGTGAAACTCATTGCGGGGCTAGGGAATCCGGGGCGCGAGTATCGCGAGACCCGGCACAACGTCGGCTTCATGGTCGTCGACGAGATCGCGCGGCGCCATGGGCTCAGCTGGGCGCAGGCGCCTTCTCAGATCCCCGATGCGTTCATCGCGAAGCGGTTTTCGCCGACACCCGTGCTGCTCGCCAAGCCGCTCACGTACATGAACCTGAGTGGCGATGTCGTCGCCGGACTGTCGAGGTATTACGATGTTCCGGCCGGCGATGTGCTCGTCGTCGTGGACGAAGCCGCCCTGCCGTTCGGGCGGCTGCGGGCACGGGCCCGCGGGTCGGCGGGCGGGCACAACGGTCTCAAGTCGATCATCGAACGGCTTGGGACGACGGAATTTCCCCGGCTGCGGCTGGGGGTGGGGCGCGGAGACGGCAGGAGGGATCTTGCCGACCACGTCCTGTCGACGTTCGAGCGCGACGAACTCGCCGAGCTCGAATCGATCATCACCCGGGCGGCTGATGCCGCCGAGATGTTCGCCGTGGAGGGCATCGTCAAGGTGATGAACGTGTACAACCCGGACGATACGGCGCCGGAAACAGACTGACTCCTTGCTGCCGCGCGAAGGCCGGCAGCCGTGAGCTTCGGCGGGGTAGTGACTGACCGAAACTAACCACGGAGTCACGGAGTCACGGAGACTTGGTATTTTCCTCCGTGTCTCTGTGTCTCCGTGGTTTGTGGGCAGTGAATGCTCCAGGCTGAAGCGGGTCAACGTCCAGAAGGAGACGTAATGAGCAGGAAGTACGAACTCGTGTATGTCGCGTCGCCCGAGGCGACCGACGAACAGGTGGCGGACCTGCACACGCAGGTCGAGGCCATCGTCCAACGGATCGGCGGCCAGATCGAGAAGACCGACAACTGGGGCCGCCGGAAGCTTGCCTACGAGATCGGCCGCCACAAGGAAGGCACCTACGTGCTGGAGGTGATCCTGGGCGGCGGGGATCTGATGAAGGAGATCGACCGGCGACTGAAGGTCACCGATCTCGTCATCCGTCACCTCATCGTCAGGGTAGACGAGGATCAGGGCGTGGTCGAGCGCACGCGCGCGCATCGTACCGAAGGAAGCCGTCGCCGGCGCGTCGCGCGGGGACTCCCGCCGGAGCGCCAGCCGGGTGAAGGCCAGCGCGGCGAGCTCGACGACGACCGTGACGATCGCTTCGACATGGGGGAGGACCTCCGATGAACGGCAGAAAAAGCTTCGGCGGTGGCGGCCGCGGGAAGACGGCCGCCGGTCAGCAGGGGAAGGACGGCCAGCGGCGTCCGATGTTCCGTCGCCGCAAGGTCTGCAAGTTCTGCGCGGACAAGATCGACGACATCAACTACAAGGACGTCCGGATGCTGGCGCCGTTCGTGCCCGAACGCGCGAAGGTGCTTCCTCGTCGCATCTCCGGCACCTGCGCGATTCACCAGCGGAAGCTGCGAACGGCGATCATGCGGGCGCGCCAGCTGGCGCTGATTCCGTACACGTCCGAGTAGCAGGCAGTAGGCGGTACGCAGATTCGTAGCGCGGTGGCTTCAGCCACCGCGTTGAGGACACGTAATGGAAGTCATTCTGAGAGAACACGTGGACAACCTCGGCCGCCGGGGCGAAATCGTCAAAGTCGCCGCCGGCTACGCGAGGAACTACCTCCTGCCTCGCAAGCTCGCGCTTCCCGCCACCGAAGGCAACAAGAAGCACGTCGAGCGCGAGCGCAGGATCATGGAAGCGAAAGAGGCCCAGGAGAAGGGACAGGCCGAAGCGGTCGCCGCGCGGCTCGCCCTCCTGGAGGTGTCGATCGCGCGCCGCGTCGGCGAGACCGATCAGTTGTACGGGTCCGTGACGGCTTCCGACATCGCCGAGTACCTGAAGGGCAAGGGCTTCGAGATCGATCGCCGAAAGCTGATCCTGCCGGAGCCGATCAAGACGCTCGGCGACCACAAGGTCCCGCTCAAGCTGCACCGCGAAGTCACCGTGCCGCTGACGGTGAAGGTCACGAAGGAAGGGACGGAAGGCTGACGCGTCACAGGATTTGGGCCTTTTCGTTCCTGGCATGGGTGGCGCTGGTCGCCATCCCAACGGCCGTCGTGTCGATCAGTTGGATGCTCGGCATCACACGGGATTCTTCCGTGCCGAACGTCTTCGACTTGGCGATCCTTTTCATTTTCATGTTGCCGGTGCCCGCCGCCATTGCGGTGTTCGCGCTTCTCGCGCCGCTCGCAATCACAACCGATCATGTCTTGCGCGGTCGGACGACGCGCTTGATAAACGTCGTCCTCGGAGCCGCGCTTGGCGTGGCTGCATACACGCTCTATTTCGCAGGCTCCGCGTTGCTTCGGCTTCCGACGCCGTTCACCCCTCGCCGCATGATCGCTGATGGAGCGTCCCTCGACACGTTGTATCGCATCCTCACGGCGCCGCAAACGGCAGGGATCTTGGCGTTCTTTGTGGTAAGCGGGATGCTCGTGGGACTGGGGTTGCGGCGGCCCCCCAAGCGTTGTTTTTTGACGGGCGAAGCGTAGAGGCGATCCGAACGGGACCGGCTCTTTTGGGCTCTCGACCTGGAATGGTTACTTCCGGCGAGCGCAGGCGCGTTTTCCGATGCGCTTTCCCATTGACCACGAACTCCCGACGATGGCATCGTCGTCAGCCTCCGCAGGTGAGCGATGCCACGAAGAACGCCAGTTTCAACCTTTCCAGACGATCGGCCGACCACGTCGCGGGCGAAGCAACTCGTTAGCAGGCAAGCACTCGCGGCAATGGACCGTCGCGCGAGCATCATCGAGGAACATGACCTTCGCCGGGAGATCGCACGCGAGGAGGCCCTTCGTCGCGATGCCCCCGACTGGTGGCACCGGGTGGAGAAAGGCCGGGTGGCGAGAAACCGCGAACACGCCGAGTTGAATCGGAAGCTGCGCGCCGCCGGCTGTCGGCCCGTGGCGTCCGAGCCGTCGTTGACGCAGAAGATGAAGAAACTCCAGCAGCTCGAGGCACGGAACCGCGCAGAAACTGAAAGCCTCCGGAGAACGAGGTGACATTATCCGAAGTAATTCGAGCGGCATGCCACCTGCACGCACTGGGGCGGAGGGTTTCGAGATGTCCGGAGTAGAAGAACGCCTCGCCAAGGTGGAGGAACGGCTCGGGTCGGTGGAAAACGGCGTCAACGAGTTACGCGGCGAGGTCCAGAAGCTGCGTATCCTTGGCGAGCAGACGGCGAGCGAGCTCAAGCTGGTGGCCGAGGTGCAGGGCCGCCACAGCACGAGGCTGGATGAGATGACCAAGGCCCTCGAGCCGTTGGCCAGGATCGACAACTTCATTAGTTCGGTCGCTGACGACCACGAAGTCCGCATCAAGCGACTCGAGAAACGGGCCGGCATCTGAAGGCTAGACTGGCCCAGGCGGGTCTGAAGACCCGCCTCTACACAACATAAGCCCTGAATCCTGAGACAGCCCTGAGGCCTGGGGCCTGAGCCCTGGGGCCTACGGAAGCACAGGCGCAACGTACTCGAGCGTGTAGTTCAAGATCCACACGAGGAACAGCACCAGCGGCACGTGGACGACGAACTGCAGCATCGAGTAGCCGACGATGTCGCGTGCCTTCAGGCCCAGGATGCCGACGAGCGGCAGCATCCAGAACGGGTGGATCAGGTTCGCCAGCGCCTCCGTGGCGTTGTAGGTCTGGACCACCCACCCGAGGTGGACCTGCAGCGTCTTGGCCGCCTCCAGCATGTAGGGC
>DASTDQ010000702.1:0-7750 GCA_035710305.1 Vicinamibacterales bacterium
CATGCGGCGGTCAGCCCCGACGATCTGACGCCCAGCCCGATCAAGCGCTTCTTCGCCTCGGAACAGTGGCTGCCGGTCCTCAACTACGAGGACGGATACGGACTGACCTACGGCGTGCAGTTCGGCTTCGCGAACAGCCTCGGCGATCGCAGCCGCCTGTCGATTCCGCTGACGTGGGGCGGCGAGCGCCGCGCGGCCCTGGAGGTCGAGCGCTCGTTCGATCGCGGCCCCTTCTCGCTCGTGAGCGGCGCCCTGTCGATCGACCGTCGGGTGAACCCGCACTACGACGCGAGCGACCTGCGGCAGGGCGCGCGCGTCGCGGTCGAACGCTCTCTGCATCCGTGGCTCCGGGTGGGCGCCGACGGCCGCGTCGAGCACGTCGACTTCGGCGGGATCTACGACGCGCGTCACTGGGCCGGCGGCGTGCACGTCACGCTGGATACGCGCATCGATCCGTCCTTTCCGCGGAACGCGATTCACGTCCGGGTGGGGTGGGAGCGGCTGGCGTTTCCCGACGGCTCCGCCGGGCGGTGGCTCGCCGATGCCCGCGGATACGTCGGCGTGGGCGGATCGGCGGTGCTCGCGCTGCGCGCGCAGGTCGCCACGAGCAATCACCCGCTGCCCGCGCCCGAACAGGTGCTGCTCGGCGGGAAGGAGTCGCTGCGCGGCTACCGCGCGGGGTACGCCGCCAACGACAACCTGTCCGCCTTCTCGGCTGAAGTGCGGTATCCGCTCACCTCGCCGCTCAACGTCGGCCGATTTGGCGTGAAGGCCTTCGTGGACGCCGGCACGACATGGGCGTCAGATGGACCAGGCTTGAAGGAGCAGCGGTTCGAGCGCGGTATCGGCGGCGGCGTCTACTTCGGCATCGCCGTGCTCATCCTGGACCTCGACGTCGCGTGGCCCGAGAGCGGAAACCCCAGAGTGCACTTCGGATTCGGCATCACCTTCTGAACCGCTTCGCTGGCCACGAACACACGAAGGTCGCGGCCACGAGCGTCGTGATCCTTGTGGCGGATTAGCGACTCAGACCCAGTAGCTCCGTGGCGAGCTTTGCCGCCCTGTCGGCGAGCGTCTCGGCGAACACGTAGTTTCGCTGCGTCAGCGCCTCGTCGCCCTGTGTCGCGAAGTTCCTCGCCTGGTCGAACTGCTCCTTGCCCGCCGTCGAGAGCTTGCCGTAGTTGACCTTCTCCAGATTACCCTTGGCGGCATTGAGCAGAAGGCGGATCTTCCGGTCGGCTTCGGCGTCGGCCGGCGTCGACGCGGCACGAAGCTCCCGCGCGGGCTCCACGACCGGAGCGGGCGCCGGTGGGGGCGGGGCTTCGGCCTTCTCGGGCTCGCGAGACGGCCGGTTCGCAGCTCGGTCCTGCTTCTGCGTCACCTGGGGCGCTCCCGACGCCGCCGGCTCGGCGACGGCGGGCGAGGCGGCCAGCGGCTCCTCTTCTAGCGGCGAGAACACGCGCGGCGGCGGCAGCGGCATCGCGAGCGGCGGACCGTCCGGTACGGTCGCGGCGCGCGCCTTCGCACACCCGGCCGAGAGCGAAGCCGTCATCGCGACGCCCAGGAGAACCGCCGCCCAACCGGAGAGCCGGGAACTGACTGCCATCTCACATCCCCTGCGCGCGCGGCAGCAACACGCGAAACGTCGTGCCACGGCCTGGCGTGGATTGAACCTCGATCTCGCCGTCGTGCAACTGGATGATACGGTAGACCATCGAGAGTCCGATACCGGTGCCGCGCTCCTTGGTCGTGAAATACAGGTCGAAAATCCGGCTCAAGTGCTCGGGCTTGATGCCGACGCCGGTGTCTTCGACGCGCACCTCGACCCGGTTGCGCGACGCGGCCGCGGCCACCAGACGCAACGTCCCGCCGCTCGGCATCGCCTGACACGCGTTGATCGCCAGGTTGAGGAAGACCTGGCGCAGCATGGAGGCATCGCCGTTCACGTTGGGCGTCCCGGCCGACACGTCGATGACCACCTTCACGCCGTGCTTGCCGGCCTCGGTCTCGATGACCGGCGCGATCTCTTCGAAGAGCGCCGCCGCCCGCACGGGCTGGAGCCTCAGGTCTTCCGGTCGCGTGAACTTCAGGAATCCCTGCACGACCTCATCCAGCCGCCTGATTTCGCTCTCGATGATTTCGACGTGCTCGAGCGCGCCCTGGACGGGAGGCGGCAGTGGTGCTGCCCTGGCCGGCCCGAGACCCAGCGTGCCGCCGGCCGCCACCGGCTCAGGTTGCATCGCCGGGACGAAGGTGCCGCGGATCTTCGTGCGCAGCAGCTCCAGGTGAATCATCATCGCGTTCAACGGGTTCTTCACCTCGTGCGCGATGCCGGCCGTCAGCCGGCCGAGCGCGACGAGCTTGCGTGAATAGGCCAGCGTGGACTGCATGCGCGACAAGCTCGCCAGATTGCGGGACACGAGCAGCACACCGACGAGCTCGCCGTGCGTGCCCGCGATCGCGTTCGTCAGGATGAGCTCCTCGTCGGCGGGCCGGCCATCCCGCGCCGTCGTGCCGGCGAGCGCCTGCGCGCCAGCGGTCTCCGGCGGCTGCCGTCCAGGCACGACGATCTGAGCGGTGCTGTGACCCGGAATCTGCACGGGGCCGCGGGATTTTCGCGTCGCCAGTGTCTCCTCGACGATCGTGCGGTACGGATGGCCGGTCGGGAGCAGCCCATCCAGCACGCGGCCGATGGCGTCGCCCGGGAGCGTGTGCTGCATCGCGGGATTGCTGAACAGCAGCTCGCCCGACGGGTTGAAGAGCGCCACGGCGTCCTCGAGGTGCTCGACGGCCGACTGCAGGTTGGCCTTCTGTCCTGCCAGCAGCGTTCGATCCGCGGACAGCTGCTGGCTGACCGTGTTGAAGAAGTCTCCCAGCTCGCCGAACTCGTCGCCGGACGGCATGTCGAGCGTCACGCCGAACTCGCCCTTGCCCAGGCGCGTCAGTCCGCCGCGCAGCACGTGAATCGGCCTCAGCAGAAGCTGCGACAACACGCCGGCCACGAAGATCGCCACGGCCAGCGCACCGAGCGCCGTGAACCCCGCATCGGTGAGCAGCTTCCTGAGGTGACCGCGCAAAAACAACGTGGATACGCCGATGCGAATCGAGCCGAAAGCCTCGCCGCCCCGAGTGAGCGGCACCCGCACCTCCAGCGTCTGGCCATCTCCAGCGAAGATCACCCGCATCTTCTCCACCGGCGAGTCGGCGACGATCGTTACCAGATCGGTCCGCACCGGGAGCGTGTTGCCGACCATGCTCGTGATGCTGTGAACGATCGCGCGGCCGTCGGTGTCCCCGATTGCCGCGTAGCTGATGGATTCTCCGTAGATGCTCGACTCGAGGATCGACCGCAGGCCCGGGTCGTCACGCAGCGCTGCATAGGGATCGACGTCGCCGGTGACGATGCTGCCGGCGCGATGCAGGATCGTGTTGGCGAGCATCTGCCCCCGTGAGTGACTTTCTTCGAGCACGACGTTGGCAAGCCGGGCCGTGTAGAACGCGCTCAGCGCCACGACGGCCAGGCCGACGATGGCGGTCACTCCGGCGATCTGCTTGACCCGGATGCTCAGTCGCATGTTGTGTTACTGCGGCACCGATTCCTCTTCGCTGCGCTTTCCCGGGATGCGGCCGCGGAGCTTGTTGAGCTTGTTGTGAAGCGTCTTCAGGCTGATGCCAAGAATCTCGGCCGCACGCGTCTTGTTGTCGCGCGTATGCTCGAGCGTCATGAGGATCAGCCTCGTCTCCGCTTCTTCAACAGTCGTGCCCGGCGTCAGCGAGAGCGTCGGCTTGACCACGTCGGGCGATTCGGTGACCAGCGGCGGAAGAAGCTTGGGATCGATGAACTCGCCCGCGCTCAGGATCACCGCTCGCTCGATCACGTTCCGCAGCTCGCGGATGTTGCCCGGCCAGTTGTATTGCTCGAGGATCCGCATGGCCGCCTGATCGAGCGCCGACACCTTCTTGCCGTTCCGCGAGTTGAAATCGCCGAGGAACGACTGCACCAGCAGCGGCAGATCTTCCTTCCGCAGACGCAGCGGCGGCAGCTCGATGGCGAACACGTTCAGCCGATAGTAGAGGTCCTCGCGGAGCTTGCCGTTCTTGACGGCATCGCCGGGATTCTGGTTGGTCGCGGCGATGACGCGGACGTCCACCGTCTCCTCGTTGCGCCCGCCCAGCCGCCGGAACTTCCGCTCCTGGAGCACGCGCAGCAGCTTCACCTGCGTTGACGGCGTCATCTCGGCGATCTCGTCCAGGAAGAGCGTCCCCCGATCGGCCAGCTCGAAGCAGCCGGCGCGTCGATCAACGGCGCCGGTAAAGGAGCCCTTCTCGTGTCCGAAGATCTCGCTCTCGAGCAGCGTTTCGGGAATGGCGGCGCAGTTGATGGGGACAAACGGCATCTGGGCGCGCGGGCTGAGCTGATGAATGGTCTGCGCCACCAGCTCCTTGCCGGTGCCCGACTCCCCGGAGATGAGCACCGAAGCCGAGGTCGGCGCCGCCTGCTCGATGACCTGATAGACCTTGCGCATCTGCGGGCTGCTGCCGATCATCTTGCCGTAGGTGCCGTGGTCCCGCAGCTGCTTGCGAAGCACTTTCACCTCGCGCAGCGTGTCCTGCCGCTCGACGATCTTGTCGAGCACGATCTTCAGGCGCTGGGGCTCTATCGGCTTCGTCAGGTAGTCGTAGGCGCCCTCCTTCATCGCCTCCACCGCCGTCTCGACCGTGCCCTGCGCCGTGAGGATTACGACGGTGTAGTCCCCGCCGTCCTCCTTGAGCGCGCGCAGCAGCTCGATACCGTCGCAACGCGGCATGACGAGGTCGCTGATGATGATCGAGGGGCGGAAGGCGGTGATCCGCTGCAGGGCCTCTTCCCCGTCGCTGGCCGAATCGGTCGTAAATCCCCACGTACGCACGAGCTCGGTCAGGCCGACTCTCGTGCTGGGCTCGTCCTCCACGATGAGAACGCGGTCACTGTTTGTTTGAGGCATGGCGTATCGTTGACATTGCCGATAGGTCATTCTTACACGGTTAGCCAGCCGGTAGCCGGTAAGCCTGTAGCCGAGGCTGGTGGCCCGTAGCGGGTCCCAGCTCTGGGGGACCAGCTACCAGCTAGACTAGCCGCTCGTGTCGAGCGAACCTCTGCCAGCAACTCCCGGGCCGGGGCTGAGCCGCAGCCAGCAGCGGGTTGTCGCGGTCATCGAGGTCCTGATGTGCTCGAGCGTGCCGACGCAGGTTCTCATCGCCGGCCTGCTCGGGGCTCTGGGCCTGGCGCCCCGAACGCCGGATGACCAGCTTTCGCTCCCGTTCGTCTTCGCACTGTCGCTTGCCGACAGCGCCCTCCTGATCGCACTGATGGTGGTGTTCATGCGGGCGCACGGCGAAAGCCCGTGGCTGCTGTGGCGGGGGCGGCACCGCCTCGTGCCCGAAGTGAGCTTCGGGCTGGCCCTCGTCCCGCTCACCGTCGTCGCCGCGGGCCTGCTGATGACGTCGCTCCTCCAGTTCTTCCCTTCGCTCCACAACGTGCCGACGAATCCCTTCGAAACGCTTGCCGCCGGAGGATACGGAGATGCCGCAATGATGGGCGTGATCGCGATCGTCGCCGGTGGTCTGCGAGAGGAGCTTCAGCGGGCGTTTCTCCTGCGGCGGTTCGAACAGCACCTGGGCGGGGCGGCGGTCGGGGTCGTGGTCCTCAGCACCGCGTTCGGGCTGGGCCACGTGATGCAGGGCTGGGACGCGGCAGTGACGACGGGCCTCCTCGGCGCGTTCTGGGCCCTCCTCTATCTGTGGCGGCGCAGCAGCATCGCGCCGATCCTCAGCCATGCAGGGTTCAATTCGATCGAGGTGCTTCGCGTCGCGATCGGAGTCTCCTGACGACCGCTCTTCTGCCCGACTCTATCGTCCACTCCCGACGATGACGACGTCGGCTCTCGCCCGAAGGTCGCGGACCCATTCGTCGGTGGTGGCGCGAAGCCGCTCGGCGGATGCCCGCTGGCGCGCGGCGGGCGCCGCCTGCTCGAACGAGAGGCGCGCGCCTTCTCGCGTGAACTGCTCCGGATGGTCGTCGAAGTACTTCCGGGCCTCCTCCTCGGTCACCTGCGCCGTCGTCCCGAACCGCAGCGTCGTGTAGGCGCGAATACGCAGCGTCTGTCTCGCCAGTTCCTGCAGCTTTGCCTCGTCCAGACCGGTCGACGCCGCCAGGCGCTCGTATGACGCACCGGCGTGCGACTTCATCGCAGCCACCTGTTCGGCGAGCTCGGCAGCGGTGGGATCCGGTGTCGGAAACCGGCCGACCTCGTTGAGCACGAGCTGCCGCTCGATCACGCGCTGCAGCCCGGCCGCGTCGGCGTCCTCGCCGCGCCTGACCTCTACCAGACCCAGACCGATCGCCGCCCTGACTTCCGTCAGCGTCACGGCTCTCGTACCCACTCGCGCGAGCACTTTGTCGAGGAGCTGTTGCGCGTCGAGCTGCCCTCCGCCGCACAGCAGGCAAAGGACGGGAGACAGCAGCAACACCCTCGCTCTCAAAATGCCTCTCCGAACAGGATGTGCAGGACGTTCCCTCGCTCCGTGACTCCAGGGACGAACTCCTGCGGGTCGAGGTTGAAACCGAGATCGACGCGGACGGGGCCGAACGGCGATCGGTACATGACGCCGAAGCCCGCCGCGGGGCGCACGTCGATCACGCTCAGGTCGCCCGCGCTCGGAAAGACGTTGCCCGCGTCGAGGAAGCCGATCGTCTGAAGCTTCTGGGTGAGGTTGAAGCGCAATTCGCTGTTCAACACGACGACGCTGTTTCCCCCGGTGGGGAAACCGGTGGGCGTGATCGTGCGTTCGTTGCCGAGCCGATCGAGCGAGAACCCGCGCACGGACGTGTCGCCGCCGGCGAAGAAGCGCTCGCTGGCTGGCAGGTCCTGTACGGTCTCTCCCTCGACCGTCCGAAGGAACCCGTACGCCGCTCCCACCCTGGCGCCGAGCGCGAGCACCAGCCGGCGCGGCGACGGCAGCTGGCGATAGAAGAAGCCCTGCGCGAAGGTCTTGATGAAGCCGACCTCCGATCCGAGCGCGCGGGCCGCCAGGTCGGCGTTGACGATGAACAGCGACCCGCGCGACGCATCGAGCGGGTCGTCCCGGCTGTCGCGGATGATCGACCCTGACACCTTCGCGATGCGCACCCGCGGGAACAGGCGGTCGATGACCGGCTCGTCCTCGGGCGCGATGTTCACGTTGAACAGCTTGGTATTCTGGAACGAATAGAGGCCCGACACGGTGTACACGGGCGAGAGGCGCAGGCCCGCCTCGGCCCGGATCTCGCGGCGGTTGAAGTCGAAGCTCGATCGAATCGCCTGCTCGATGATGGCCGAGAAGAGCACCTCGGCCTGCGTGTTGAACGCACGCGGCTCGCGGAACGTCGCCCACACACGGTACTCGTGAAAGCCGTACGACACCTCCGGCGCCTCGGTCGGCGAGATCGGGACCGTCGTCTCCTCGCGCGAACGCAAGCTCACCCTCGTGAACAGATTCGCGGTCCGGTTCTTGCCCCACAGATTCCGCCGGCCGATCTGGAAGTAGCCGCGCGGCGCGAGCTCGAAGTGCTCTTCGGCGATGCCTCCCGCGCCGGTCCTGAGCAGGAAGCGACCTTCGACGCCGCCGCCGATGTCGAGCACCGTCGCGTCGGACTCCTCCACTTCCACGAGCACGTCGCGCCGGGCCTCGCCACCGTGGGCCAGCGGCTCGACCTGTATGCGCCGGAACA
>DASTDQ010000703.1:0-5506 GCA_035710305.1 Vicinamibacterales bacterium
AGATGTTCATCGAGTCGCCGCGGTCGGATGCGAACGCGATCCGCGTCGCGTCCGGCGACCACACGGGCGATGAATCGCGCGCGCGCCCGAGCGTGACGCGCGAATTGGTTCCCCGCTGCAGCTCGAGCGCCCAGATGTTCGACGATCCGTCCCGCTCGTCGCGGCGCGCGATCGCCACGCGCGTTCCGTCGGGCGAGATGGAAAACTGTTGGAAGTCGCCGGGCTCCTGCGCATCGGCGACCGCCTCCCCCCGCCGATCGAACCAGACGAGGTGACTGAGACTCGGGCGCCCGGTCCGGAACGCGAGGACGTCGTCCGACACCGAGAACGCCGCGCCCTCCGACGGCGCCCCGCCCACCTCGTCCGCGCCGGGAACCCGCCGCACGTCGCCCGTCGCCTCGAGACGACGTGCATCGAACGGCTGCGCGATGAGCGAGGCGCCCTGCACGAAGAAGAGATAGCCGCGCGCGAAGGCGGCCGACCACCCGTCCTGCACGATCACGCGGCTCTCGCCGGTGTCCATCGAGCGCGCGAAAGTGGGCGATTCGTTCTTCTCTCCGATCCCGCCAGACGCGCTGTACACGAAGCGCTGCGGGTCGGGCAGCACCCCCGGCCAGGCGTGCGCGAGCGCTCCTCGCGGCTCATCGACTGTCGTCACCTGCTCCGGCGTTCCGCCCGCGGCCGGCACGCGCATCAAGGGCCCGGACCCGGGTGCAAAGACGATCACGCCGCCAGCAGTCCAGGCGCCGCCGCGTCCAGACGGCGCGTCGCAGACGACGGAGGTGAGGCCGCTGGCGACGTCGGTCCGCTTCAGTCGCCTGTCGGCGAAGAAGCCTACCTGGCGGCTGTCAGGTGACCAGAAGGGATGCGACGCACCGTCGCTCTGACGAAGCTCGCGCCACTCGGGCGATGCGAACGAGCGGACCCAGAGCTGCTGGCGTCCACGGGGGTCGCGCGCGACGGCGACGATCTGCCTGCCGTCTGGCGAGACGGCGAACTGCGCGCCGTCGGCAAGCTCGACATCGTCGGGCAGGGCGATGGTGAAGCGGACGACCGGGCCGGACGGGGTGTTGTATCCGGGGCCAGGCGGCATCAGGAATTGCGAGAGGACGAAGAGCAGCGCCAGGAGCGCGCCCGCGGCAATCCATACCGAAACCGGGAGGCGCGGCAGGCGGGGAAAACGGCGTGACGCGACCATCGTCGCGGCGGAGGCCGCGGCGGCGGGTGTGTCGAGAGGTGTTTCGGGAGGCAATGCCGGCGGCGTCCAGTTCGGATCGCTCATGCCCAGCTTGATCAGGCAGGCCGGGCACAGCCCGAGCGGCGTGCTGCGGCCGGAGAACTCGGTCCCGCAGTTTCTGCAGCGGGTCGCCTCAGGGGGATTGGCGTCGGTCATGGGTGGTCTGCGCTCGATCCGTACTGAAGCATTCGGGCGGAATCGTTACACAGAAGGTCCGGCGGATCACGGTCCAGCTGAAGCCGGACACTACGTACGCCACGGGTCACGGGTCCGGCTGAAGCCGGACACTGCGCAAGTCGACGTACGTAGTGTCCGCCTTCAGGCGGACCTGGCGCGGTCACCCCCGCAGCGCCGTGAGCAGATGCCGGAGCTCATCGCCCACGTCGTCGGCATGGGCCACCGTGTGCGAGATCTCTTCGCGCAGCAGGTCCTTGAATCGCCGCCGCAGCCGGTGGACCAACACCTTGATGGCGCCTTCGGTCGTCTTCAATTCCCCGGCAAGCGTGCGGTAGCGGACGTCGCTGTCTTCCCCGGTGAGGAACACTTTCAGGCGGTCGTAGCGTTCGCCCCTGCCGCCGTCGGCTTCTTCCCCCGCCAGCCGCTCCTGCACGCGCGCAAGCACGGCAAGCGCCCACTGCTGCTCGAAGATCCGCTCGGGCGTGAGCTCCGTCGAAGGCTCGAGGCGATAGCGCGTCTCGGCGGCCGCGAGCACGGTGTCGAGCGACAGCGTCGCCACGGCGCCGCCGCGCTTCTGCGCGTGGTCCCGGTCCCGCTCGTTCGCCACATAGTGCTTCAGCGCGGTCAGCAGGTACGACCGGAACCGTCCGCGCTGCCGTTCGAAGTCGTCGAGGTAATGCTTCTCGAGCACGCGCGCGAAGAAGCCCTGCGTCAGGTCCTCGGCTGCGTCCTGCGTGTGGCCAAGCCGGCGGAGGTAGGCGTAAATCGGATACCAGTACGACTGGCAGAGCACGGCAAGCGCCTCTCGCGCCACGGGCTCGGACTCGCCGCGCGCCGCCAGGATCAGGCTGATTCGCGTCGTCGGGAATGCGTCACGACGGGGTGAATCGTCCGACACATTGGCAGGATAGAGTAGTCGGGACCGGGAGGCCAGAAGCATTGCGGATGGTCGTACAGGCGGGAGCCATCGCGGTTCGGCAGCGCGGCAAGGAGCCCGAGGTGGTGCTGGTCCGCTCGCGCCGGACCGGCGACTGGATCTTTCCCAAGGGGCACATCGAGGAGGGCGAGAGCGCCGACGAGACGGCCGTGCGCGAGCTGGAGGAGGAAGCAGGCGTCACCGGCGAAGCGCTGACGGTCGTCGGCTCGTCGCGGTTCCGCCTGGACGGCGAGCAGTTCGAGGTGACGTATTACCTGGTTCGGTCGCTGTCGTCGCAGCGCTCGCCCGAAATGCGCGAGGTCAAGTGGTGCCGCTTCGACGAGGCGCGCACGCTGCTCGAGTTCGCGGACGCACGACGCCTCCTGGACAAAGCAGAGAAGCTGATCCCCGAGGTGTAGGTGTCCGCGGGGGCTGAAGCCCCCGCTCTACGATGCCTTTCCCCGAACGATGCCTTTCCCCCGAATGGGGGATACGGATGCCACCAGCCGAGGGATGTGAACCCGTCGCTGACGGCCTAGACTCTTGCCATGACCGCCACATCTCCTCTCATTCGCGTCCGGCCGCTCTCCTTCGATTCGAGGCTGGTGTTCCGGGTCTACATGTGGACCACCCTCGTCACCGGCTGCGCAATCGTGGGCACGGGTATCCGCGGGATACCGGGGTCGCCGCACCCGCGCTCGTCGTTGATCTGGATTGGGGGTGCCCTGCTGATCGCGGCGAGCAGCGCCGCATCCGGGCTGTCACTCATCAACGACGCCGCGGACCGCCGCCGCGCTCTTTACCGGTTCGGCGCTGGACATCTGCTGCTCGGCCTGGTCGCCTGGATGCAGTGGGCACTGCTCTGGGACGAGCGCGGCGTGCCGCTGTTGCCGGTGCTGATCCCGATCGTCGCGGGCATCCCTTTTATCGGCGCGGCACTCGCGATGTCGATCGCAGCCGAGGAGACATCGCCGTCGCCGACGCTGCACTCGCGTGCGAGCTATGACGAGCACATCCTGCAGATCGCCCGCCGCGAGGAGCGCGCCCGCCTCGCGCGCGACCTCCACGACGCGGTGAAGCAGCAGTTGTTCGTCATCCAGACGGCGGCTGCGACGGCCCAAGCCAGGTTCGCGACAGATCCCGAAGGAGCACGAACCGCCGTTGACCATGTGCGGACTGCCGCACGCGACGCGACCACGGAGCTCGAGGCGCTCCTCGAGGAGCTTCAGGCCGTGCCGACAGAGAACACGGGGCTGGTCGAGGCGCTCCGGAAACAATGCGAGGCCCTGAAGCTTCGCACGGGAACAGACGTGACGTTCCACGCGCCGAAGCTGCCGCCGCACGAGACGCTGGCGCCTGGGACTCACGAGGCGATCTACCGCGTGGCACAGGAGGCGCTTGCCAACGTGGCGCGGCACGCGCGCGCCTCTCACGTGACCGTCGGCCTGACGACGGAGGCGCGGACACTCGAGCTCCGCGTCGCCGACGACGGCGGCGGGTTCGACACGGACAGCGCCAACCCTGGGATGGGAACGGAGAACATGCGGGCGCGGGCCCGTGAGCTCGGCGGACGGCTGGCGATCGTGAGCGGCGCGCCGGGAACCGAGGTGCGGCTGTCGCTGCCGCTGCGCAGCCCGGTTGCGCGCCTGCTCTGGATCTACGGCAGCGTTGGCGCGCTCGCGGCTTTGTATCTGGTCGTGTACCACGTGGTGCGAGGCGTTCCTCCCACGACCGGGGAGTTCGTACTGTTCGGGGTGTTGGGGATCCTGTTTGTGTGGTCCGCCGTTAAGGCGTTCGGACGCACGAGGCGTCAGGGGAGCCGATGAGCAGGGTCCGAGTCGCGCTCGCCGACGATCATCGCGTGGTCAGCCGGAGTCTCCAGGCGTTTCTGGAGTCGTTTTCCGATCTACAGGTGGTCGGCGCCGCGTCGAGCGGCGAAGAACTCCTCGAACGCCTCGACTCGTGGCGTCCCGACGTCATCGTCCAGGACTTGCTGATGCCGGGCGGCATCGACGGCCTCGAGACGACGCGCCGCGTGCTGGCGCGCGCGCCGGGAGTCCGCGTCGTGGCGCTGACCGCATCGACCGACGAAGCGCGAATGATGGGCGTGCTGCGTGTCGGCGCGACCGGCTACGTGCGGAAGGACGCCGAGCCGGAGACGCTGCTCGCGGCGATTCGCGCCGTCGCGGCCGGCCGGACATACATCGATCCCTCGCTTGGCCGGCTGGTGCCGCGCGGCGAGAATCGAGACGAGCTGACGGCTCGCGAGCGCGACGTGCTGCGACACCTCGCCCTCGGCCGTGCGAACCGCGAGATCGCAGCCGCGCTTGGCGTCAGCGAGGAGACGGTGAAGACGCACGTTGCGCACGTGCTGGCGAAGCTGCAGGTCGAGAACCGCGCCCAGGCAGCCGTCCAGGCACTCAGGCAGGGTCTCGTGTCGTTCGAGGATCTGGCCTAGCGTGCCGGCGGCAGAAAGGGTCAGTTGAAGATCACGCGGGCGTCGTTGTAACCCGGACGCTCGCGGATGCGCGCGAGGTCTTTGTTCGCCTCGTCCGCGCTTCGATAGCCGTCGATGCGGATCAGGAAGACCGCGCCGGCGCCAAGACGGAGCTCCACCGATCGCGCGCGGAATCCGGCGGCTGTCAGCTCGCTGACGAGGCGCTGGGCTCGAACCGGGTTCTCGAAGGACGCAACCTGGATCGAGTACCGATCGCTCCCTTGAGCAGCGGCTGGTGAGGACGGCGCTGGCGAAACCGGCGAAGCGCGCGCCAGGTCATCGAGATTCACCGGATTCGGCGCCGGCGGCACCGCCGTCCATTGGGGAGGAGAAGGCAGCGGCACCTGGCCGATCTCGCCCGCCAGGCCGGTCAGCTCGACTTGTGAAAGCCCTGCGATCGCCAGTGCGGTGACGACCACGGCTGCCGCGACCCGCAACGCCCACTTGTCGCCCTTGGAATGCCGGGCCACCAGGTCCTTTTCCGCCTCGAACTCTGAGAGGATTCTGGACGAATCGGACCCGCGCGACATGGACAGCACCGCGGGCGCGTCGACGGCCGGAACCGGCACGCTGTGCGCGCGCATCTCGACGTCAATCGGCGGTGGGACGGCTTCTCCCGTCGTCGTTGCGACCTGGATGGGAGGCACGAGCCCCAGGCTTCGGATCGCCTCCAGTACCA
>DASTDQ010000704.1:0-2814 GCA_035710305.1 Vicinamibacterales bacterium
AGAAGCCGCAACAGCGGGTCGTCCCGCTTCACCGCCGTCTGCGGCAGCTCGAGAAACGAGGCGAGCACGACGCCGCTCATCGACAGCGGCGCATCCGAGAATTTCGGCACGTCGACATCAACAAGGACCATCCCCGTTTGCCCGGTTGGTTGATGCGCGACGAACTTCACCTGATGACGTCCCGGTGCCAGTTGCAGCCGGTCAACGAACGGCAATCCACTCCCCTCTACCACCTGACGTGAGTGGTCGGTCAGATCCAGCCTGACGATGTGGAACGCGCCCGGCGATGTCTTGCCGTCCGTGTTCATGCCCACAAAGCCGATCTCCATCCGCTCGCCGCGGCCGAGGACGAGGCCGCGGCCACGCACCTGGGCGCCTACCAGGACAGTCGCGTTCTTTCCCGACGCAGCGCGGAAGGGCGCCGCAAACAGATCGAGCGTCAGGCCGTTCATCGACAACGGCATCTGGAGGGCGTCGATGGCTGCCGAGGAGAGCTTGCCCGCCCCGGCGATCTGCTCCGGCTTCGTCTCGCGCGCATTGCGCCGCTCGGGTCGAGGCGCGTAGTACCCCTGTCGCGCGCGCACGGTCAACCCGGGGCGATTCACGCGAACGGTCAGGCGATGGAGCTTGCCGTCACGGTGCTCCACCTGAGGGGTGTAGCCAAGCAGGTAGTACTGGTTGCTGTCCTGGACGAAGCGCTCATAGCCGACCTGGTAGTTGTTCGTGTTGACGATCGCATCACCCCCCGTCTCCTCTGCGAGAAGACGCTGCCCGGCAACGGCCTGGATTGTGCTGGGTGGCAGGCTGCCACCGGCCGTCGATCCGTCAATGGTCGCGCCTGCGATGCCGACGGTCGAGACCACATAAATCGCAACGTTGTTTCGCGTCGCCGCTGCAATCGCGTCCCGCTGGTCGAAGAAATAGCCGACGTCCTTGGATATGGCGCTCGAGCCTGCCGGCGGCGGTCCCGCGATGTTGAAGAAGGTCGGCGGATCGAAATACAGCACGGCCTTGCGACCGACAAGACGTCCGAGACGATTACAGACGTCTTCCAGTACCTGGTACGCCGTGCGAATGGCGTCGTCGGCGGGATTGGGCGGCTCCTCGTCGAGTCGTTCGATTGCGTTGAGGAGCAGCGTGCGGTTGCGCGTGAACGCCTGGGCGCTCTTCATCGTGCCGTGGATGCTGATGACGGCCACCTGATCGTTTGGTCCGAGTGACTCCTGGACGAACTTTCCGGCGACAAATCGCGCGCGCCCGGCCCGGCCGCCAGGCCCGATCGTGCTGCCAAGCAGGATGACCCACAGGCGCCCGACGCCGGCGCTGGTGGCAACGTCGGATTCGACAACGCCAGGGACCATGGGCGTCACGGGCGATTCACGCTCCAGATCGACGAAGGAGGCGGTGATGATCTGCTGCGGCTTGTCGTCCTCGAGCAGCGTGAAGTCGTCCTTCGTCAAGCCTCGAACGGCGTTTCCGTTCACGTCGGTGACGCGGACGTCCACTTCGATCGACTGAACGCGGCCGCGAAAGACGGTGGGGTCCTGACCTTGCGGCAGGGGACGGGCGACGAGCGCGCCGGTCCCGACGACGGCGATGGCGGCTGCGGTGAGAGCTGCGCGTCGCGTCCGCATACGTCGTTCTCTCCTTACCGATGCGCCGGAGCCTCACGGGGAGGCCTCCGATGCTATTTCGCAGTCGCGGGAATCGCAGGCTTCTCGGTGAACGAGCGGCCGTCGGCCAGCGTGACCGACACGAACAGCCCGCCCGGCGAACCATCCCGCAGCGGGCGCACCGTGACCTTCACCTCGTCGCCCTGCTTCAGCGTCGTGGACTTCCACCCGGCGCGGACCAGATACGCCGGCGACGTCATCTCGACCTTCCAGGTGACGATGGCCCCCTTCTCGTCCGTGACGTCCACTTCCATCCACGAGTGCGGGTTCGACCACGAGAACTGACGGATGGTCCCGGTCAGCGTGACCGACTTCGCGCGATCGATGCCGGCCGACGAGTGATGTGCGATGGCGGGCGCCGCCGCGACGATCACCAGCGCCGACATCCACGCGACGAGAAAGCCTTTCATGAGCGTCCTCCGGCCGTGTCTCAACGGGCCTGAAACTCCGATTGCGTGCTGGGAATGTGCGAATTCAGGTCGGGCAGGCACTCCACTTCCGTGATGTCCTGATCGTCCACGCGATTCCACCGTTTCAAGTACTTCCACTCCCCTTCCCAGCTCTTCGGATCGGTCATCGTGTACTCGATCTCCAGCGTCGCGCCCTTGTTGATCAGCCGGATGCGCTCGACGATGTGCAGGGCGTCGCTGGCTGGCACGCCCGAATCGATCCAGTGGTGGTCGTTGACGAAGTGCTTCGTGTCAACGACCAGCGTGTCCCCTTCCCATCGTCCGATGGACTCGCCGTTGAACGTGCGGACGACGATGTCGGGATCGGAGTGGGGCCTGCCGTCCATGTAGATGATCCGCAGGCTGTTCATGAAGTGGCTGACCATGTAGATCGCCGTCGGCAGTTGAATCATCGCGATCGGCCAGACGCGCGTCATGATGAGCGGCAGACCTGCCGGCCAGCACTGTCCGATGTCGTCGCGGTAGGCCTTGCCTTCGGCCTGCGCCTTCCTCGCCGCGTCGAAGTGCACCTGCGCCTGCGGCGTGAGCTTCGTCGTCGGCGGACCGAAGCGCCAGGAGTTCGGGCTGTTGAAGTCGATGAACCACGTGCCGGTGAGGTCGAACGGCGGCTTCGGGCGCGGCTTCGCCAGATTCGCCGGCGCCAGCGCGCCAACAACGGGCGCGACGGACGG
>DASTDQ010000705.1:0-5323 GCA_035710305.1 Vicinamibacterales bacterium
GCGTTCGTCTTCCCTGGCATCGTCGTGATGGCGTCGCTCTTTGGCGCCATGCTCACGGCGATCTCCACGGTGTACGACCGCGAGTTCGGCATGCTGCGCCTGATGCTCGCCTGCCCGTCGGGGGTGCCGGCGGTGCTGGCGGGCCGGGCGGTGGCCGCGGCCGCGGTAGGCTTCCTGCACGGCGCGATCGTGCTCGCCACCGCGCCCTTCTTCGTGCAGGTGACGCTGTCGCAGGCCGGACTCGCGCTCGGCGTTCTCGCGCTGACGTCGGCGTCGAGCAGCGTCCTTGGCCTGTTGGTGGCCGCGCCCCTGCGGTCCGTCGAGAACTTTGCCGCCGTCGTCAACGTCGTGCTCTTCCCGCTGCTGTTTCTGAGCGGCGCGCTCTATCCGACGGCGAACATGCCGCCCTGGCTGCACGCGGTTGCGGTGTTGAACCCGGTGACCTATGCGGTCGATCTGATGAGGGAATCGCTCGGACAACCCGCTGAATTCCCGGTGGCGTTGTCGATTGGCGCGCTCGGTGGAACGATCGCACTCGCGTTTACGGCAGCGGCCCTTCTCTTCGATCCCGAGCAGCGCCTGGTACTGCCGGGGACGCGACGGGCGCGCCACGCGTCGCTTTGGCTGGTCATGGCGGCATCGATCGCCGCCCTCGGCGCCCAGCGACCCGATGCGCCGGACCTGATCCTGCACAACGCCAGGATCTACACCGCGGACGTGAAGCGCTCCATCGCCGAAGCGGTCGCGATCAAGGGCGATCGCATTCTCCGAGTTGGCGGCGGCACCGACATCCTCGCGCTCAGGACGCCTTCAACTCGCGTCGTAGACGTGCGCGGGGCAACCGTCCTGCCTGGATTGCACGATGCACACGGGCACGTCGTCGAGTTCGGGGCCTCGATGCAGAACCTCGACCTGCGCGGCACGCGCAGCTTCGAGGAGATCGTCGGCCGCGTTCGACGACGGGTGGCGGACGCGAGGCCGGGGGAGTGGATTCTCGGGCGCGGGTGGGACCAGAACGACTGGGCGGAACACGACTGGCCCACGCACGAGATCCTGAGCGCCGCCTCGCCCGACAATCCCGTCTACCTTGTACGCATCGACGGGCACGCGGGGGTCGCGAACCAGAGGGCCATGAGCGCCGCCGCACTCGATGGTGCCACCGCGGATCCGCCGGGTGGCCGCATCATGCGGACCGCCGATGGCCGGCCGACCGGCGTGCTCGTTGACGCCGCCGAAGCGCTCGTCACCGCCCGCATCCCTCGTCCCGGTCGCGCGCAACTGGAAGACCAGATCCTGGTGGCCGACCGGGAGCTTCGCCGCCTGGGCATTACAACCGTGCACGACGCCGGGACGGACCCGGCCGTCGTGGAGATCTACAAGAGCCTGATCGATGCGGGGAAGCTGAAGACGCGCCTGTACGTGATGCTGGCCGGGTCGCGGGAGGAGCTTGCACCCGAGTTCAAGAGGGGACCTCTCGCCGACTATGGCAATCACCGCCTGGCCGTCCGCGCCGTGAAGATGTTCGCCGATGGCGCGCTCGGATCCCGAGGCGCCGCGCTTCTCGAGCCCTATTCGGACGAGCCCGCTACGAGCGGCCTGTTGACCACGCCGCCCGACGTGCTCTACGCGCAGGCGCTCGCCGCATCGGCAGCCGGCTTCCAGGTGGCCATCCATGCGATCGGCGATCGTGGCAACCGGATCGCGATGGACACGTTCGAGCGAGTACAGCGAGAGGCGCCGGGCGCCCGTGGACTTCGAATGCGGATCGAGCACGCGCAGATTCTGGACGCGGCGGAGATTCCGCGCTTCGCGCGTCTTGGCGTCATCGCGTCGATGCAGCCGACACACGCCACCTCCGACATGCCCTGGGCGTCAGCCCGCATCGGCGATGCGCGCGTCGAAGAGGGCGGCTACGTCTGGAGAAAGCTGCGTGAGTCGGGCGCCGTGATCGCGTCCGGCTCGGATTTTCCGGTGGAAGAGGCCAACCCGATGCTCGGCATCTACGCGGCCGTCACCCGCCAGGACCGCGCCGGCAGCCCGCCAGGCGGATGGACGCCGGGCCAGCGGATGACGCGCGACGAGGCGCTTGCGTCCTTTACGAGAGACGCCGCCTACGCGGCGCACGCCGAGGAATGGACCGGTTCCGTCGAGGCGGGCAAACTGGCGGATCTCGTGGTGCTGTCAGCGGACGTCATGCGCGTGCCGCCGCGGGAGATTCCCGCCACGGTCGTGCGCATGACGATCGTCGGCGGCGAGATCGTCTACGAGTCTCGCGACCCCTGAGGCCCGCCTTCGTCCTTCGGACTCCGGTGGGCAAGCGCCCTCATGCCGCGGCGCTCTCGGCATGCGATGCGGCGGCGCTCTTGACGTGTGAGTGGCGCGCTGTCACGGACCGGCTGTCGATGTGATGCTTGACGTGAACGCACTCCCAGACGGCGACGGCCGTGTACAGGCCCGCGTTGACGGCGGAGTGCGGCTGCCGGCGCACCAGCCATGCGGCAAAGTTGTAGGCGGCACAGAGGGCCGCCAGGCCCAGCACCACACTGTGGACTCCTGCCTTGAGTACCTCGAACTCACCGTTGTGCAGCAGAGTTGGCGTCTTCATAGACAGGCGTGGTGCAAGGGCCATGCCTCGCCTTCCGGTATCCTCTGCGCGGGCGAACCCTGCGAGGCCGGGGCCGCTTAGTGTGTCCAAGCGAATTCCCGAATGGACGGTTGCCACAGAGGACCGGAACATCCGGCTCGACAAATTCCTCGCCGCCGCCGATCGGCTGGGGTCGCGCAGCCGCGTCGGCCAGGCACTCGAGCGCGGCAGAGTGTTCCTCAACGAGACTGAGAGGGCGCCGAAGGACGCGGCGCTGCGCCTCCGGCCGGGCGACGTCGTGCGCGTCTGGCTCGACCGGCCTGGCAGCGCAAAGCGGCGGACTGGCGTCTTCCGGACGGGCGATCTGCAGATCCTCTACGAAGACGACGTCATCGTTGTGATCAACAAGCCGGCGGGACTGCTGACCGTCCCCCTTCCGGTTCGGGACGCGGCCACGTCTGTGTACGACCAGCTCACGGCTCACCTCGGCGGCGGCAGCCGGCGCAGGCCGTACATCGTCCACCGCATCGACCGAGACACGTCCGGTCTCGTGCTGTTCGCGAAGACGGCGCGCGGCCAGCGGGCGCTGAAGGATCAGTTCATGCGCCGCGAGCCGCAGCGAGTGTATGCCGCCCTGGTGCACGGCCATCCAGATCCGCCGGCCGGCACGTGGCGGGACGTGCTCGCGTGGGACCGGAAGGCGCTCGTTCAGAAGAAGGCCCGCCAGGCCGATCCACGCGGACGCGAAGCGGTCTGCGACTACCGTGTGCTGGAAGCGTTTGCCGACAGCGCCCTCCTCGAAGTGCGTCTTCACACAGGGAAACAGAATCAAATTCGCATTCAGGCGCGGTTGCACGGCCACGTGCTCGTCGGCGAGCGCAAATATGTTCGTCACACCGACGCCGGCCCGTCGATCGAGTTTTCGCGCCAGGCCCTTCACGCGCAGCGCTTGTCCTTCCGCCATCCCGCCGACGGGCGGCCGGTCAGCTTCGAGGCGCCGCTCCCAGACGATTTCTCGCGCCTGCTGCGCCTCTTGCGCTCGAAGCCGGGAACGCCGCGCGACGGGCAGATATAATGCGGCCCGCATGGGCGAATCCAAGCTGCGGGTCGAGGAGCGGGAGGCCGGGGACGTCACCATCCTCGTCCTCTCGGGCGAGATGCTGCTCGACGACGGCGATCTGGTTTTCCGGAAGGTGATTCACGATAAGGTCGAGAAGGGCCGGGTCAAGATCCTGGTCGATCTCGCGGGTGTGACCTACATCGACAGCTCCGGGGTGGGCATGATGGCCGCCAAGCTCAAGACGGTCAGGGACCGAGGGGGAGACATTCGGCTCATGCACCTCACCTCGAGGGGTCAGCGCCTGCTGTCCCTGCTGAAGCTCCGCTCGACGTTCGAGACCTTCGAGGACGAGACGCTGGCGCTGCGCAGCTTCGAACGCCGTCCCCACGGGTGAGTCGCCCACGTCTTGAAAGGCCGAAAATCGCGGGCTGCGATTCAGGCTAGAATTGCCCCCACGAGGAGGGGCGTATGCGAAGACTGCTCGCCTGCGGAGCGCTCGCGCTGGCGGCATCCGTGGCTCCGTCCTGGACCGTCTCCGGGCAGCGCGCCGACGCGGGCGACGTGACCTACACGCGCGACGTCGCCCCGATCCTCTATCAGAACTGCGCATACTGCCATCGACCCGGCGAGGTCGCCCCGTTCTCGCTGCTGTCCTATCGAGATGCCCGGCCGTGGGCCAAGGCCATCGAGCGACAGGTCGTCGAGCGGCGGATGCCGCCGTGGAACGCGGATCCGCACTACGGCGAGTTCCGCAACCCGCGCCGGTTGAGCGACCGCGACATCGCCACGATCGTTGCCTGGGTCGAAGGCGGCGCGAAGGAAGGCCACGCGGCCGACGCCCCCGCTGCCCCGCAATTCGTCGATGGCTGGCAGATCGGCACTCCGGACCTCGTGCTGTCGATGAAGGAACCGGCGAAGATTCCTGCCGCCGGCACGATTCCGTACGCGACGTATCCCACCGACTACGTCTTCGAGCGGGACACGTGGGTCCAGGCGATCGAAGTCCGCCCGGGCAACCGCCGTGTCGTGCACCACGCCGTCGCGCTGGCGACCACTCCCACCGAGAGCGGCGCGACGCAGGGCCAGAACGTTCATCTCTACTCTCCCGGCCTGGAGGCGATGATCTGGCGCGACGGGTACGGCAAGTTCTTCCCGAGAGGCACGCGCGTCTCTCTGTCGATGCACTACAACGCGATCGGCACGGAGACGACGGATCAGTCGAAGGTCGGCTTCAAGTTTGCGACCAGGCCGGTGCATACACAGGTCAACACCACCATCGTGGCCAACAACACGCTCGTCGTCCCGCCCATGGTCCAGAAGCACGAGGTGATCGCGGCGTTCCAGTTCCCGACCGAGGCGCGCATTCATGGCCTCAGGCCGCACATGCATCTGCGCGCCCAGCTGGGCACGGCCTCGCTGATTGCTGCGGACGGACAGCGGCGGGTACTGCTCCACATCCCGAAGTGGGACGACTCGTGGCAGAACTACTACGTGCTGTCCCGGCCCGCTCGTGTCACCAGGGGCGCGGTGCTGGAGTACCTTGCCAGCTACGACAACTCGCCAGCCAACCCGCTGAACCCCGATCCGACCGCACCGGTCCGTTGGGGCCAGCAGGTCTGGGACGAGATGCACTCGGTCTACATGACGTGGACGCCCGTCAACGAGCACAACGCCGCCGA
>DASTDQ010000706.1:0-5754 GCA_035710305.1 Vicinamibacterales bacterium
TGGTCCCCACGGATCGTGTCTGGCTGCGAGATTCCGCGCCGACCGGTGTGCACGATGCGTCGGGACACGTCGTCCTGCTCAATTGGGCATTCACCGCCTGGTCCAAGTACGACAACTGGTCGCAGGACTCGAAGGTCGGACGGGAAATGTCGGCGTTGACCGGGCTGCGGCGCGAGGAGCCGTGCCGTCCCGACGGCGGGGCCCGCGTCGTGCTGGAAGGCGGCGGAATCGAGGTCAACGGCGGGGGCCTTCTGCTCGTGACCGAGGAGTGGCTGCTCGGCGACGTGCAGGTTCGCAACGAGGGTCTCGATCGCGGCGCGTACGAACGGCTCTTCGCCGAATGGCTCGGTGCCCGCTCCACCATCTGGCTCGGGGAAGGGTGCGTGGGCGACGACACGCACGGCCACGTGGACGACGTGGCGCGCTTCGTCGGACCAGAGACCGTCGTCCTTGCCGTCGAACCGGATCCGCTTGACGGCAACCATGCGAGATCGATGGACAACCTCAGGCGCCTCGAGCTGGCATCGTCAACTGCCGGCGTCGGACCGCTACGAATCGTCACGCTCCCGTTTCCGCGCGCGGTGGAGATGAACGGCGAGCGCTTGCCGGCCAGCTACGCCAACTTCTATGTCGCCAACGGAGTGGTCCTCGTGCCGACGTTCAACGATCCCAACGATCGAGTGGCGCTGGCAACGCTGGCCGAGGTGCTGCCTTCGCACGAGGTCGTCGGGATTCACGCGGTCGATCTCGTGTGGGGACTGGGGACGATTCACTGCCTGACGCAGCAGGAACCGCAAGTGAAAATGGGGTCGGGAGTCATTTTCCCGGAATAAAGGGGGTCGGGAGTCATTTTCCCACCGCACTCTCCGGGGAAAATGACTCCCGACCCCCTTTTATTCACTCCCGACCCCATTTTCACCGAGCGCCGATCGCGAGCGAGATGCTGACGGTGGCGCCCGGCATCGCGACGCCTGAGATCTCCTGGTATTCCGCGTCGAGCAGGTTGGCGCCATCGACCAACAGCTCGAACATCGGGCCGAACCTGCGGCCCACGACGGCATCGAGCAGCACATAGTCGGATGTCCCCGTCGAGCGCGATCGACGGCGGTACTCGATTCGCGGCGCAACGCGGAACTGCCACGGAAGCGGAACGCCGGCCGCGACGGCGATCGAGTGGGGGGCGTAGTCCAGAACGTATTTCGACAACTGGGTCACCGTGGGCGCCGAGACGTCGAGCGCGGTGTACTGCCCCTGCAGGAAGGCACCCGACGCGAACGTCTTGCGGACCCCGAGCTCGATCCCCAGCGTGTCCACGTCGCGAATGTTGTAGGTGCGCCACCTTTCGGCGGTCGTCGAACGCAGCCAGTCGATGACGTCGCTGTCGGCCCGGCCGAAGAAGGACGCCTGAAGCACGACGCCTTTCGGCATCAGCACGTCCACGCCGCCCTCCCCCGCCCAGGACGTTTCCGGGCCGACTTCCTCCCGCGCGAGGTTCGCAGGATCGGAATAGTACCGCTCCGTGAAGGTAGGCACGCGGAACCCATGCGCGGCCGACGCGCGGACGCGAACGCTCGGCGTCGCCCACCATCCCACGCCGAGCGACGGGTTCCACGAGGCGCCGAACTCGTCGTACCAATCGAGGCGAAGCAGCCCGTCAACCTGCATGCTGGTCCCGAACTGCTGTCGCCATTCGCCGAACCCGCTCACGCGCGCCGTCGAGTGATCGCCAAGGTTCGTCGAACGAATCCAGTCGCCTCCGCTCTCGAACCCGATCGTGACGGCGGCGCCGCCGACGCCGCGCGAGCCGCTCAGCGAGCCGAGCACGGTGTGTGTGCGATGACGATTGTCCGAGAGCGCGGGGTTCAGCTGGTTGAAGACGAACCGGTCCCCGTGCGTCCGGTACGATGCCTGCGAGTCGATGCTCCAGCCGCCGACGTCGCCGAACCGGCGATCACCCGTCACGAGCGTCTGGTTCGTCCACTCGCGCGACGGGGCGTTGCCGCCGTAGAAGTTGTTCGCGCCGAACTCCTTCCACAAGTACGACACCGACACACCCGAACGGTCGCCAACCGACGTGCGCGAGCGAACGATCGCGGTCTTGAAGTCCCGGTCGTACATGAAGCCGGAGGATCGATCGAAGGAGCCGCCGAACGCCTGCGTCAACGAGCCGCGCTCGAAACCGTACTCGCCTCGACCGGCCGCCAGCTCGTAGCTGCCCCCTTCGACGACGAGCGCCGCGTCAGCGGCGCGCCGCGTGACGATGTTGATCGTGCCGCCGACGGCGTCCGCACCGTGCAGCGACGACCCGGGGCCGTAGAGCACCTCGATGCGCTCGACCAGATCGAGCGGAACGGGGATGTCGCCGTTGTGATGCGCCGATTGCGGGTCGTTCAGGCGCACGCCGTCCACCAGCATGAGCATCTGCGTGAAGTTGGCGCCGCGAAGGGCGAAGTCGGTCTGAACGCCGCGCACGCCGCGCGCACGAACGTCAACCGACGAGGCAAGCCGGAGCACATCGGCCACCGACTTCAGCGGGAGCACGTCGATCTGCTCCCGCGTAATCACCGTCATCGTCCGCGTCACGCGGCCAAGCTCCACCGGCCTGGCCGAGGCCGTCACGACGACGGTCTGATGAAATGGATCCTGGGCGCGGGCTGGAACGGACGTGGCGAGACACGCGAGGACGATGGCCGCGGTGAGCGTCGGTCGTCTCACCCGCGCTGACCTACCGCCTCGAGCCGACGGCGATGGGTGCGTATTGCTCTCGGGGAAATACTCGCCAGACGCTTTCGAGAAACGCTTTCACCACCGGCGAGTCGTCGTGCTTGCGGCGGACGACGCACACCTCCGTCGTCGCCCCAGGGTCGCTCAGGGGCCTGACAGCTACTCCGGTGGGAGGCTGCGGCTCGGTCAGAGGTACTCCGTAGCCGAGGTACACGCCCTTGCCGGAGGCTACGAGCATCATGCCCGCGTGGTTGAACGGTCCGGCTCCCGGCGTGGACAACGTCCGGGGCTCGATGCCTGCGCGCGCGTACAGCTCGAGGATGCGGTCGTAGAGGACCGGCGCAACGTGCCGGTCCCACAGCAGCAGCGTCTCGTTGGCGAGATCCCTGACGCTGACTGTCCGGGCCGCGGCGAGAGGGCTCACGTCGGAGACGATCGCCTGGATGCGCTCCTGGAACAGAGGCTGAGAGACGTCGAAACCCTCGTCGTACGGTGGACGCGCGAACGCGATGTCCAGCGTACGGTTTCGAAGCTGGTCGTCCGAGTCGTACCAGCAGAAGGCGTCTGTTGCCGTAATCGTCACGTCCGGGTACTGCTTGGCGAAATCGACTCGAATGCTGTTGACGATGTCCCAGAGGCCCCAGCCGATGCCGATGCGAATCTCACTGGCTTCGGCGCACGTGACTTGCTGCGCCGCACCGCAGAAATCAGCGGCGGCCGCGTCGACGGCGCGCGCCTTGTCGAGCAGGCGCCGCCCGGCATCGGTGAGCGTGACGCCGTGGTGGTGCCGGACGAACAGGGTGACACCAAGCTCCTCTTCGAGCAGATGGATCTGACGGCTGAGAGGGGGTTGCGAGATGTGCAGCCGCTCTGCGGCTTTGGACACGCTCGATGTCTCGGCGACCGCAATGAACGCCTTGACTCGCCTCAGGTCCATTTGGCCGCGGATTGTATATCAAGTCGGTATACCCGGGTAACAAAGATGTATTGGACACAAAACGCGAGGTGGGCGACGGTACCGCCGTCCACGTGTCAAAACCTACGGCCGAAGGAGGGTTGGGCATGCGTGTATTGCGGAGGGTTGTCGTTGCAGCAGTAATGGTTATGGGCGTGCCGATGGCGGCGCTGGCCCAGGCCACACTCACCGGCGTGGTGAGAGATACGTCTGGCGCCGTGTTGCCCGGCGTCACAGTTGAAGCGACCAGCCCCGTGCTGATCGAAAAGGTCCGCACGGGCGTGACCGATGGCACCGGCAGGTATCAGATCATCGATCTGCGGCCGGGCCTGTACACCGTCACGTTCTCGCTCGAGAGCTTCTCGGTGGTGAAGCGGGAGGGCGTCGAGCTGACCGGCACCCTCACGACCACGGCGAATGCAGAGTTGAGGGTCGGCACCCTGCAGGAGACGGTCACGGTCACGGGCGAAACGCCGACAGTGGACGTGCAGAGCTCGACCCGAATCGCGGTACTCGACAAGGAAGTCATCGACACCCTCCCGACGTCGCGCAATTCCTTCTCACTCGGTGTGCTAATTCCGGGAATGAACGTCAGAAACGGGTTCGGTCCTGTGACTGACGTCGGCGGCGCGACTGGACCCAGCACGCTCGCCCTCAACATTCACGGCGGCAAGACCGAGGATCAGCGCCTGCTGGTCAACGGCGTGGCGCTCAGCACGATGATCGGCGGCGGATGGGGCGGCGGCGCCATTCCCAACGCGACCGGGCTCTCCGAAATCGCGTACGACTACTCGGGCGTTGACGCAACGTCAGCCACGGGCGGCGTGCGGATCAATTTCATCCCGCGCGACGGCGGCAACAGAGTGACGGGCACGATCATGGGCAGCTTCGCGGCCGACTCGATGCAGCCGGATACGTTCACGACCGTCACGAGAGGCAACACCACCTTCGATTTCCCGGACCCGAACAACCCAGGGCAGCGGATCGGGTTCCGCGCAAGCACGGTCAAGGGAAACGGCGAGTTCAATCCCGGCGTCGGCGGTCCACTCGTCCAGGACAGGCTGTGGTACTTCGTGTCGGGGCGCTATCAGGCTGCCAATTCCTGGGTCACCGGCGCGTTCCACAACGCGAACGCGGGCAATCCAAACGCCTGGACGCTCGTGAAGGACTTCGAAAGGCCGGCGTACAACCCGCGCGCCTGGAACGTCTACATGGGCCGCCTGACGTGGCAGGCCGCGCCGAAGCACAAAATCGGCTTCACCTACGACCACGAGTGGTTCTGCGAGTGCGCCATCTCGACCTCGGCGTTGAACTCACCGGAGATTTCGACCGAGTTCAACTTCCCGCTGCAGCGATTCATCCAGCTCGACTGGAACTCGCCCGTCAGCAACCGCATCCTGCTCGAAGCGAGCGGCATCCACCGCGTCGAGCGATGGGGCGGCATGCACATGACGCACGAAAAGGCCGGCGAGACAGCCCCTCCGCCGGGAATGGTCGGCGTGAACGAACAGACGACGGGTGAAAACTATCGCGCGAACCCGGGGCTCTTCCCCTTCTTCGCGGCTCCCTTCAACAACTCGTGGAACGTCAACCTTCACTACCGGGCCGCCCTGTCCTACATCACGGGCTCCCATCAGCTCAAGGTCGGCTTCAACAACGCGTGGGGGCATCACGAGAACACGGCGTACCATGACTCCAGCCCCTACTCCTACATGTTCAGCGGCGGCAGGCCGAGTCAGATCAGGCAGTGGGCAAGCCCATACACGACGCAGGTCGATGTAGATGCCGACCTCGGCATCTATGCCCAGGACAGGTGGACGCTCGGCCGGGCCACAATCTCACTCGGGGTCCGGTACGACCACTTCGTGAACAGCTACCCCCCACAGACTCTCGGGCCGGGACCGCTCGTTCCAAACCGGAACGTGACCTACGACAACGGGACCTACGATGCCTCGACGGGCCTTCTGCGGCCGGGCGCACAACCGAACGGTGAGCCCATCCCGAACGTCAGCTGGAACGACATCACGCCGAAGCTCGGCCTGACCTACGACCTGTTCGGCAACGGCAAGACGGCG
>DASTDQ010000707.1:0-2485 GCA_035710305.1 Vicinamibacterales bacterium
CCTTGTGCCTCGTAGCCGTGACACTGGTAGCAGCCGTAGCTGACGTACAGCTTCTTCCCTGCTTCGGCATTCCCGGCCGGCGCCGCCGCGGGTTGCGGCGACGACGTCTGCGCCGCGCCAAGCGCCGCCGATGCAAGTAACGCGATCAATGCAGACAGGAGCAACAGTCGATCCTCCGCGACTAGCGTGGTTGCGTCACGACATCGACGAGCGACGGTTCGCCTCGCTTGACGACGTCAATCGCGCGCTTGAGCGCCGGCGCCAGATCGTTCGGGTTCGTGATCGGCCCCTGCGCGTGCACACCGAGGCCCTGCGCGATCTTCGCGAAGTCGACATTCGGATCGTCGATCGTCGTCCCGATGTGCGCACGCGTGATCCCGCGGTTGTGCCGGTTGGCCATGCGCTGGAGGTGCATGACCTCCTGGTGGTAGGCGCGGTTGTTGTGCATCACGGCGAGCAGCGGAATCCGGTGATGCGCCGCCGTCCACCACACGCCTGGCGCATAGAGAAAGTCTCCATCTCCCTGGATCGTGACCGACAGCCGCCCGCGCTTCTTGTTCGCAAGCGCCGCACCGACCGCGGCTGGAGCACCATACCCGACACCCGCGCCGCCCGACCCGCCAAGCGACTGATAGTGCTTGTCGAAGGCCCACAGCTGCGACACCCAGTCGCTCATGATGCCGCTCTCGGCCACGAGCGCCCAGTCTTCGTTCTTGATCTGCGCCCAGATCTCGGTTGTCAGGCGGGCGGTGCTGATGGGGCTGGCATCCCATGCGTAGGTGGCCTCCGCCCGCGCGCGCTCGAGCGCGGCGGCGTGGGCCGCGGCCAGACGCGTGCCGCGCTCCTGGAATACCGCGCGCCTCTCCGGCGTGATGAGACGCCTGCACGCCTCGGTGAGCGCCGGCAGTGTGGCCTCGGCGTCGGCGGCCATCGCGACGTCGACCTCGGGATAGCGTTGGAAGTCCTGATAGTTGCCCTTCGTCGCCAGGTCGAGCGCCGTGATGCTCACGAGCTTCGTGCCGGCCCGGGCCAGCGATCTCGACGTTCGAGTGACGCCGTCACGGACGGCGTTGACCGTACCCCAGAAGTCGGTCAGCTCCAGCCCAAGGATGACGTCGGCGTTGGCCACGAGCTGCCGGGCGCTGCTGCTCTGATTGAGCGGATGCCGCGACGGAAAATTCATCCGGCCGCCCTGGTCGACGACGGGCGCCTGGAGCGTCTCGGCCAGTTCGACCAGCCGCGTCAACCCGGCAGGCGTGCGCGCGGCGCGATCGGCGATGATCAGCGGGTTCTGCGCGTTGACGAGCAACCGCGCCGCCTCGGCCACCGCGCCAGAATCGCCCTGCGGCGGCGTCGCCGTCGTCAGCTTCGGAATGCGAAGACGAGGCGTCACTTCGTGCGAGATCGGATCCTCCTGCAGCCCTCCGTCGATCACGAGGACCACGGGCATCATGGGCGGCGTCATCGCGATCTTGTAGGCGCGGATCGCAGACTCGGCGAAGTGCGGCAGCGAGATCGGCTGATCGTCCCACTTGATGTAGTCGCGGACCATGGCGGCCGCATCCTGCACGCTGTGCGCCCACTCCACGCCGGGCCGCCTGAGCGTGGCATCCAGAGAGTTCCCGGCCAGGATGTAGACCGGCACACGGTCGCAGTAGGCGTTGTAGATTGCCATCGCCGCGTGCTGCATGCCCACCGTGCCGTGACAGAGCACGGCCATCGGCTTGCCCTCGGCCTTGAAGTAGCCGTGCGCCATCGCCACAGACGACTCTTCGTGGCAGCAGGTGATGAACTCGGGCAGGCGGTTGCCACCGTAGTTGACGATCGACTCGTGGATACCGCGGAAGCTCGAGCCGGGATTCGATGCGACGTACTCGAGATCGAGCGTCTTGATGACGTCGACCATGAAGTCGCCGCCAGGCCTGTCGATCGTCTGGACCTCGACGCTCGCCGGCGGGTCGGCTTCACGTGCTGCGACAGGAGCCGTGGCTCGACTATCGGGCGCCGCCTGTTGCAGCGCAGCGGCCTCTGCGCTGCCGGCAGCGAATGCGGCGGCACCGGTCACGGCGGCGCTCTTGAGAAAGCCACGACGATCGACGGATCGCTTCTCTGACATCGCGTCCCTCGTCCACGTTAGCGCCGATAGTCTAACCCACTGTGAGGCCACCGCGGACACAGGTCATTGGCCGATTCTTGATCTTTGATTGTTGAATCGTTGGTGATTGGGGATTGTCGATTGGAGATTTATTGTGGGGAATCACCAAGAGATCAACAAGCAACAATCTGAAATCAACAACGAATCGACAATCACAAATCCCAAATCGACAATGCGTTTCAGGACCGCCGTGCACGAAGGCCGGCGAGGAACTCCCCCGGCGTCTCGACCCGCATGTCGTACCGCAGCGCGGAGAGAAAGTGGCGCCGGTTGTCAGTCACGACAACGGCCGCGCCGGCGGCACGGGCCACCTCGGTGATGTGCGCGTCG
>DASTDQ010000708.1:0-2038 GCA_035710305.1 Vicinamibacterales bacterium
ATCGTGGCGAGGAACGCGACGCCGCTCGCGCCGGCCGTCGCGTAGGTGACGGATCTGGCGTCAACCAGCGTCCGCTTGAACGCATCGACCGAGCTCACGTCCGGCTTCCGCCCGCCGGACTTGATCATCAGGCCGAGCCCGACGCGCGCGACGAGCGATCTGGACGCCGACGCGACCTTGCCCTTCGCGATCAGATCGTCGAGCAGCGCGGGCGTCAGGATGGCGACGTCGAAGCGCTCGCCCCCCTCGATTCGCGTCTTGAGCGCGCTCGCCAGGTCGAACGTGGTCACGACTTTGTGCTTCGTCCGCTTCTCGAACTGCGGCGCCAGTTCCTCGACGACCGCCTTGATGCCGACCGAAGACAGGACTCGAATCTCGTCGGCCTGGGCCGTGGTCCCGTACAGCAGCATGGCAGCAACCGACGCGCAGACACCAACGTAGAGGTGGCGGGTCTCGTAGAGGCGGGTCTTGTAGAGGCGGGTCTTTAGACCCGCCTTCTCGTGCGAGGTCATGGTGTTCTCCAGCGCAGTGGCCGTCATATTACTGCGGCACGGCCGGGAACGGACTGCCTCCCTCGAGGAACCTCAAGACGATGTCATTGAACGCGGCCGGCTGCTCCCAGGCAATCGAATGCCCCGCGTCCATGACCGTCGTCCATTGGGCGCCCCTGAGATGGCGGGCCCAGAGCTTCATCAGGCCGGGCGGCGCCAGGAGATCGGCGTCGGCCGAGATCACGAGCGTGCGCGTGGTGATCGTCGCCAGCTTCGCGAAGGTGTTGGGGGAGCGCAAGGGCTGCGTCGGCGCATCCTTCTGACGCGCGCGCTCGTGGATCTCGAGCCAGCGCTTCGTCCCTTCGGGGTTGGTCCCGCGATACGACGCCCCGACCTCGCGGAAATGCGCGGGGAGCTCTCGAATGCCTGGAATCTCGATTCTGCGGATGACGTCCTGGATCTCTTTGTCGCTCACCGACCCGGTGCTCGCGCCGACGATGAGGCTCGACAGCCGCTCCGGATGCCACGCGGCGTAGTCCAGCGCGACGAACCCGCCGCCCGCCACGCCGATCAGGTGAAAGCGTTCGAGGGAGAGATAGTCGGCAAGCGCATGCAGATCGTCGGAGGCATGTCCGGGCTGCGGACCGGTCGCCGGGTCGGCCACGCTCCGGCCCCAGCCGCGCCGATCGAATGCCACCACGCGATAGCCGGCCCTGGAGAGCGGGTCGATCTGGGGGTCCCAGCTCTCGCTGGTTCCGGTGATCGCGTGCATGAGCACCACCGGCTCACCGCTCCCGCCTGTATCTGTGAACCAGACGCGCACGCCGGGCAACGACGCGAGCTCGCGCCGCGGCGGCGGGTTTTCTCGCTTGGCGGGCTGTTGAGGAACGCCAAGGGCAACTGCGGCGGCGACGATCAGGAGCCGAATCAAGGCCTGCCCCCAGCGCTGGACCGCGTTACCCGATCTCGCGCAGTGGAATCCCTTGACCCGCGCGCAGCGCGGCGCGCGCTTCCTCGATGCGCCGCAGGAATTCCGGATGATGTTCCAGGCGATAGTCGAACCAGTCTTCGTCGGACGCAAACCCGATCAGGACGCCCGCAGGGCGACCGTGCCGCGTGATCACGATCTCCTCGTCGGCGGCCAAGCGCAGGTACTTCGAGAGGTCATCCTTTATTTCGGCCAGGGCCACCTCCCTCGGTGCTCTCCGAACGGGGTGTCCCTTGCGCGTCGAGCCATGCCTGTGCTTCAGCCTTGGTGACGATCGCGAGGACTTGGACTTGCGTTTCTGTAACGTCATAGAACACTCTGATGTCGCTCACGCGCAGGCGGTACTGCGGCTGCTTCAGCCCCCGGAGGCGTTTGATCCGACTCTTGCTGACCTTCGTTGGCTCATGGGTCAGATGGACCTCGAGAGCTTTCTTGACGCCGGTGCGAATCGGCACTGACAGATTCCTCAGTGCGGTCGCCGCTTCCGGCGCGAGAATGACCTCGAATGCCACTCTGGCTAGATTCTAGCCAGATTTCAGGATTCGTCCCAATTCCCCCG
>DASTDQ010000709.1:0-2122 GCA_035710305.1 Vicinamibacterales bacterium
GGCCAGGAAGTCGCTGCCGCCTATGACGTGGCCACGGGCCGCGAGCTGTGGACCAACGCGTGGGCCGCCGAGTTCCGCGAATCAATGGGCGGCGACGGCCCCAGGGCAACGCCCACGTGGTCGGACGGCCGCGTGTACGCGCTCGGCGCGACCGGCGAGCTCCGCGCCCTGGACGAACGCAGCGGCCGCGTGATCTGGCGAACCAACATCCTCAGCGACAGCGGCGCGGACAACCTGCCCTGGGGAATGGCCGCGTCACCCCTCGTCGTGGACGAGACGATTGTCGTGCTGCCGGGTGGTCCGAACGGACAGTCCGTGGCCGGCTACGACCGCGCGACCGGCAAGCGGCTCTGGTCGGCGCTCGACGACATGCAGGCGTACTGCTCGCCGATGCTCGTCACGCTGAACGGCGTGCGGCAGCTCCTCGTGTTCAGCGCGACGAGGCTGACGGGGCTGTCACCCTCGAACGGCCAGCTGCTGTGGTCGTTCCCGTTTCCGACCTACAACGGCATCAACTCGGCCCAGCCGATCGTGATTGGCGACAATCGTGTGTTCATCTCGGCGAGCTACGGCGCCGGTGCCGTCATGCTGGAGCTGTCACGAGACGCTGACGGTTTCGCCGTTCGCGAAGTCTGGCGCAACAACCGGATGAAAAACAGGTTCTCGACGTCCGTGCTGCGGGACGGCGTGATCTACGGGCTCGACGAGTCGATTCTCGCGGCGATCGACGCCGGGACGGGTGAGCTCAAGTGGAAGGGCGGGCGCTACGGCTACGGCCAGCTGCTGCTGGCCGGCAACAACCTGATCGTACTGACCGAAGACGGCGATCTCGCCCTCGTTCGCGCGACGCCGGAGCGGCACCAGGAGCTCGTGCGTTTCCCGGTGCTCGACGGCAAGACGTGGAACGTCCCGGCGCTGGCAGGAGGCTACCTGCTGGTCCGGAACCTGGCGGAGATGGCAGCTTTCGACCTGCGGGTGTCCAGATGAGGAATCGAGTCCTTTCAATGGTTCGGGGAGCGCTTGTGGCGGCCGCACTCGTGTCGGTGGTCCCATCGGCTCCGCGGGTCGAAGGGCAGCAGCCTCCGCCCGCCGTTCAGATGATCGGAGACACCGGCGAAGCGGCGAAGTACTGGGCGCGCTGGCGCGGTCCATCGGGACAAGGGCTCGTGAGCGGGACGGGGTACACCGACACCTGGTCGGCGACCCAGAACGTGAAGTGGAAGATTCCCGTACCGGGAAGCGGCAATTCGTCGCCGATTGTCTGGGGCGATCGCATATTCCTCACGACCGCCTACGACGGCGGCCGGCGTCTGTCGGTCCTGGCGTACCGCCGGGCGGACGGGGCGCGCATGTGGGAGACATTCGCGCCGGACGGGCGCACGGGGTTCGGCAGCCACTTCAAGAACGGGCACGCCTCGGCCACGGCAGCCACCGATGGCCAGCGCGTCTACGTGTCGTTCGGCGCCCGCGGCATCCTCGCGCTCGACATGAACGGCAAGCTGGTCTGGCATCGCGACCTCGGGCCGATGAACGTGTATCACGGCACGGCCGGCTCGCCGCTGCTCTACAAGGATCGGCTCATCTTCTACCAGGACCAGGCTGAAGGCTCGTTCATTGCGGCCTTCGACACGCGCACGGGGAAGACACTGTGGACGACGCGGCGGACGGCGAGCGTGGGCTGGGGCACGCCGATCGCTATCCGCGTCGTCGATCACGACGAGATCATCGTCAACGGCCAGCTCAAGGTGGTGGCGTATAACCCGGATACGGGCGCCGAGATCTGGAGCTGCGACGGCTCGACCTTCGAGGTCATCCCGACGCCGGTCGTCGGCTACGGCATGGTGTTTTGTTCGTCCGGGCGCGCCGGCCCGACGCTGGCCATTCGCCCGGGCGGCAAGGGGGACGTGACCCGGAGCCATCTGGAGTGGACGACCCCGAGGGGCTCCCCGTTTGTTCCGTCACCGATTCTGTATGGCGAACACCTGTACATGGTGAACGACATGCAGAGCGTCGCGACGAGCTTCGACGCGCGCACGGGAAAGGTGATGTGGCAGAACCGCCTCGGCGTGGCGCGGCGGGAAGGATTCTCGGCGTCGCCGGTCGCGTTTGACGGCAAGGTGTT
>DASTDQ010000710.1:0-3241 GCA_035710305.1 Vicinamibacterales bacterium
CGCAGGTGGAAGTAGCGGATCGGAGGCGGCAGCGGCGAGGCGAAGAAGATCGGAGGCCGCTGAATCGACACGAAGAGAGATCCAGGAACGTTGACCGGGTCCGGCTCCGGCGCGTCCTTGGCCGTGTCGATGAACTCGAACGAGTGTTCGCGCGTGGCGGCCTTCAGCGTGCGGCCCCGCTTGCGGAGCCTGGTCTTGAACGTCTTTTCGAACAGGTCTGCAGGTCCTTCCGCGGACACGCTCGAGCTGGCGTCGTCAACGAACACGGTGAAGCCCTGTTCCTGCAGCCGCTTCGAGACGTCGAACAGCGTGCGGTCGTCGGGCGTCGAGTCGTTCAGCGTGTCCATGCTGAGCTCGCCCATCAACTGCGGCAGGCCCGCCCCGGACCTGGGGCGGCAGACCACTTCGAAGGAAACGGTTTCCGTGCGCGGGAGAGACAGCTCGCGGTCCACCTTCTGGACGGTCTGGGCGGGCGCGCGCGACGGTCGCGACGGGCGACGGGATTTCTTTGCCATAGGGTCCTCTTTCGTACGTAGTGTCCGGCTTCAGCCGGACCATTCGGCGAGAATGCAGGTTCGTGCATTCATCAACGACGGCGGACGGCAATGCGAACAGGGCCGGGTTTGACTTCCGTCTTTCTAGGCGAGAAGATGAGTTGACGATGGTTCGAGGGATGACGACCAGCCGACTCATGGCGGCAGCGCTGTCGCTGGCACTCTTTGCGTCTTCCGTCTCGGTTGCCTACCCGTCCGAAGTGAGGGAAGCGCGGAAGGCCTGCTGCGCGGCGATGCACAGCGACTGTGGGGCTGCAGTGACAGCGCGAAAGTGCTGCGCGCCGGATGATGCAGGTTCGGCCGCGCTGATACCAGACACCTCTCAGTCACGCCAGCGTGCGGTCGTGGCTGTTGGCCCCCCGCTCGATCTAGCCTTCTCGACTCTCGCCGGCACTGTCCGGACCGCACGTACGAGCCCGCCGCGATCATCGCGCACGCCCACGTACCTCTCCGACTCGGTCGTCCGCATCTAGTCTTTTCGCTGTTTGTTCGTGCGGCGCCGCGCGGCATTTGCCCGCGTGCGTGTCGCGTGACGCATCCCTTGTTTCTTCTGCAGTGTCCGGCTTCCCTGGCCTGAGCGAGGTCGAAGGCAACCGGACGATGGATTGCGATATGGCGCGAAGACTGCTCGTTCTCGGAATGCTCTGCTTCTCGTTCCACGCGGACCGTGCCGCCCTTGCTCAGGCGCCGGATCACCTGCGCAGCACCGACGCGCGGCGCGTCGACGCCGGGCCGCCTCTGACACTGGCGGGAGCCATTGAAGAGGCGCTGGCGCGGAACCCGACGCTCCTCGTCCTCCGTCGCCAGTTCGAGGCCGCGCGGCACAGGCCCGCTCAGGCCCGCGCCCTGGCGGCTCCCACCTTCGAAGCGCAGATCTGGCAGTGGCCGGTCGATACGATCAATCCGCTGAACACGAACATGTACATGTTCACGGTGCAGCAGGAACTCGGCCGGGGCAGCAAGCGCGACCTCGCTGCAGCCGTGGCCGAGAAGGACGTGGAGCTCACCTCGATCGAAATCGCGCTCAGGGCCCGGGACGTGATCAATGAAGTGACGCGCGCGTATACCGACGTGTCACTCGCCCGGCGCGCGATCGACATCCATCTCGAGAGCGTGGCGCTGCTGCGGCAGTTCGCCGACCTCTCGAGTGTCAAGTACGCCGCCGGCCGCACGACACAGCAGGACGTCCTCAAGGCCGTCGTCGAAGTGTCGATGCTTCACGACGATCTCGTGATGCACGAGGAGAGCGAGGCCAACGCCGCGGCGCGGCTGAACACGCTGCTCGATCGCGACCCGCACGCCGGGATCGGCCCGCTCGCCGAACCGCGCGAAGCGATCGCACTGCCCTCGTCCGACGAGTTGCAGCGCCAGGCGATGGAGCATCAGCCGGAGCTTGCTGCCGCGAAGCTCCAGGTGGAACGGGCGAAGGCGGCGCTCGCGGCCGTGGATGGCGACTACAAGCCCGACTTCTTCGTCGGCGGCGGTTACATGTTGACGCCGCGCCAGGCGGGCGCCTGGACGGCGTCGGTCGGGATGTCGTGGCCGAACGCGCCATGGTCCAGAGGCCGTCTTGTCGCCAGAAAGGCCGAGGCCGCGGCCGACGTCGAGACGGCCGCGATGCGGGTCAAGGCTGCGGAGCGGTCGATTCAACTCGCCGTGCACGACGCCTACGTCCGCACGGTCGCCGCCGGGCGCCGCGCGCTCCTGCTCGAGAGCACCATCGTGCCCCAGTCGGTTCAGACGCTCGAAGTCTCGCGAGTCGCGTATCAGACCGACCGCTCGGACCTCCGCGCGCTGATCGACAACCAGCGGACGCTGCTCGAGGCGCGCCTGAGCTTCTACCGCGCGCTGGGGGAGCGCGAGCTCGCGTTTGCCGATCTCGAGCGCGCAGTCGGCGCACCGATTCATTCGGCCGCGGCTCACGTGCCCGCCACCGAGGTGAGGTAGTCATGGCGATGACAACTCGGCGGTCGGTCGGGATCGCGTTGGGCGTGGTGATCGCGGCGGCGCTGCTCGTCGTCGCGTTTGCCTTCCGGGATCGCCTCCGCCCTCAACCCGAAGTCAGCGGTGCCGCGGATCGACCGCCGGAACCGCCGGCGCAGGCCGGTGCGGGCGGCGACATCGTCGCCCGCGGGGACGTCACGATCGATCCACAGCGCCAGCAGCTCATTGGCGTCCGCCTGGCCGCGGCCACGCGCTCACGAATGGCAACAGTGGTGCGCACGACCGGCGTCGTCCGGATCGACGAGACGCGCCTGTCGGACGTCAACGTGAAGCTCGATGGGTGGATTCGAGATCTCCACGTCGACTTCACGGGACAAGCTGTCCAGAAAGGACAACCGCTGTTTACCTTGTACAGTCCCGACCTGCTGACGACGGAGAATGAGTACCTGCTCGCGCTGAAGACGCGAGACCAGGTGAAGGATTCGGCGATTGCCGATGCGCGCGAGTACGCCGACCGCCTCGTTGACGCCGGGCGCCAGCGGCTCAGGCTGTGGGATCTGCCGGCGGAGGACATCGCGCGGCTGGAGGAGACGCGCGAGGCTCCGGAGATCATGACGTTCAGGTCTCCGGTCAGCGGAGTCGTCGTCGAGAAGCAGGCCGTGCGCGGCATGCACATCGTGCCCGGGCAGACGCTGTACAAAGTTGCCGATCTCTCGGTCGTGTGGGTCGAAGCCGACGTGTAC
>DASTDQ010000711.1:0-3659 GCA_035710305.1 Vicinamibacterales bacterium
CGCGCGCCGCCATTGTCGAGACTGACGGCCTCGGAAATCGAACGAGCCATCGCCCGTCGGACCACCAGGAGCGCCCTCAGCACGCGCTTCCGGTCGAGGCGAGTCTCGTGCGCGATCTGTGCGCTCGGCAGGCCACGAACGAACCACCGCAAGAGCGCTCGCCACTGCCGGGGCGTGAGGCGAAGCGGCAGCCGTTCGGGTCTCCAGTCCGATCGGCACCGCGCGCAGCGGCGCCGTTCGTCCTTCAGGATCCAGAACCGTCGTCCGCCGCATCTGGGGCACATCATCGATCGCGGGCACTCCTCGCCACGAAACGTGCTCACGGGTGTGAAAAGCGGGACTTAGCGCCGGACGCCGCGGCAGAGCTTTGTGCGTTTTCAGGACAGGGATTTACCTGACGGCACGTCCGTTGCCTTACAAGGAACTGTCGTTTCTACGCCTCGGAAGTTCCCCCCAAGCGTCTTCCGTGACGGCGCCGCCGTGTCGGCAATGTACGGGAGAACCCCAAGCTTTGCTGCGTGTTGCGGAATGAGGGGCTCTGCGTGTCCCAGCCAGCCGCGACAGGAGGGTGTGCTAGTGCGTCGCTGGAGTTCTTCGATCGGCCCGGCTTTCCGCTTCCCCGTCGTGGCGGTTTTCCTGTATGCCTTTGGCGTTGCCACGCTCGTGGCGGCGGTATTCCCGACCAACCCCGTCTGGACGAGCCCAGGCGAGCCCGTCGGGTTGCCCTCGGTCAGAACCTGGAGTCGCTCGGCCGCTCCCGCAGCCTCGAGCGGGACAGGAACACTCCGTCTCTCCCCGCAGGACACCTACCTCAACGTCGACTCGACGAACTACAGCAGCGCCACGACCATCCGGACACGCACCTTTCCGGACTACATGCCGGCCAGCGCCGCTCTCATGAAATTCGATCTCTCCGCGCTCCCTCCGGGCGCCCTCGTGCAATCGGCGACGCTCCATGCGGCGCTCGTCGAGGCAGACCCGAGATCGGGCACGACCTACAACGTGAGCGCCCAGAAAGTGCTGGGCAGAAACCCCGTCGTTGCGCGGGCAACCGGCTACACCAGCGATGGAGTGACGGCATGGTCGCCATCGACCTGCTGCGCGGAAGGCGCGCCGCTGGCGCAGGCGGATCTCTCGCCTCCCTACGACACACGCGCGGTCAACAAGACACCGGGCCTCAAGAGCTGGACGATGACAGCCATGGTGCAGGAGTGGCGCGCCAACCCGGCGACCAACTTCGGCGTCGTGCTCAACGCCGACGCCACCAAGCCGAAGAACCGATACCGGTACTTCGCCAGCATGGAGCATCCCGACCCGAACCTGCGCCCCTACCTCGAGGTCACCTTCCAGGCAGGGGATGCGACGCCACCGACGGTGGCCATCACCGCGCCGGGCCCCGGAGCGATTCTCTCCAACACCGTCACGCTCTTCGCCACCGCGCAGGATAACGTCGGCGTCGCCGGTGTGCAGTTCCAACTCGACGGCGTCCCTCTCGGTGCCGAACGGACCGCAGCGCCATACAACCTGACGCTGGACACGACCACGCTCTCCGACGGGAACTACGTGCTGACCGCCGTGGCGAGAGATGCGGCCGGCAACGCGGCCAGCTCACCCGGCGTGTCCGTCACAGTCAGCAACGGGACCCTCCTGCTCGAGCCGGAGGACACCTACCTCAATCTCGATACAACCAACTACAGCGACGCCCCGCTGCTGTCGACCTATACGTGGCCCGCTTACAGTGTGGGCAATGCGATTCTGATGAAGTTCAACCTCTCGGCGCTTCCGTCCGGAGCGCAGGTGGACGAGGCCACGCTGTACTTGTCGCTCGTTGACCGTGACGCCGCCCCCGAAACGAGCTATACCGTCAGCGCCCACAAAGTACTCAACCGGAATCCCCTTCTGTCAGGGGCCACCGGCTCGACGTTCGACGGAGCGACCTCGTGGACGCCCAGCTCGTGCTGCTACAACGGCGTCCCCATGGCCCAGAGCGATATCTCGAATGCCTACGACCAGCGAGCGATCGACAAGACGCTCGGCTTCAAGACCTGGACCCTCACGACCATGGTGGAAGAGTGGCTGGCGAATCCAGGTTCGAATTTCGGCCTGCTGCTCAACTCCGACCCGACCAAGCCGGCCGACCGTTACCGGTTCTTCGCGAGCATGGAGCACTCCGACGCGAGCCTGCGTCCGTACCTCCGCGTGAAGTTCAGGACCGGTGGCCCGCCAGCTGACACCACGCCCCCGACAGTCTCCATGACGGCGCCGGCGTCCGGCGCGAGCGTGGCTGGCTCGGTCAACGTCAGCGCCGCGGCGACCGATAACGTCGGTGTCACCAGCGTGCAGTTCCAGCTCGATGGCGCCAACGTCGGCGCCGCGGACACGACAGCCCCGTACTCGACTTCCTGGAACACGACGACCACGACGAACGGGAGCCACACGCTCACCGCCGTGGCCCGCGATGCGGCCGGCAACAGTACGACGTCGGTCCCGGTCACCGTGACCGTGTCGAACCCGGTCAGCGACACGACACCGCCAACGGTGTCGATGACGGCACCGGCTGGTGGATCGACCGTGTCCGGCAGCGTGAACGTGACGGCGACGGCAAGCGACAACGTCGGCGTTTCGAGCGTGCAGTTCCAGCTCGACGGCGCGAACCTCGGCGCCGCGGACACGACTGCCCCGTATGCGACTTCGTGGAACACGACCGCCGCGTCGAATGGGAGTCACACGCTCAGGGCCGTCGCACGCGATGCCGCAGGCAACAGCACGACCTCGGCCTCGGTCACCGTTACGGTGTCCAACGACACGACGCCGCCGACGGTCTCGATGACCGCGCCCGCGGCCGGCGCAACCGTCTCGGGCACAGTCAACGTCAGCGCCAACGCAAGCGACAACATCGGCGTCACGAGCGTGCAGTTCCAGCTCGATGGCGCCAACCTCGGCGCGGCCGACACGACGTCGCCGTACGCGATCTCGTGGAATACCACCTCGGTGTCCGACGGCAGCCACACGCTCCGCGCCGTCGCCCGCGACGCGGCCGGCAACAGCACGACGTCAGCCGCCGTCTCGGTGACCGTGTCGAACGCAGCCCCCCCGCCTCCTCCTCCCCCCAGCGGCGGCATCGCCTCACGTTTTCCGGGGGACGTGGGCATCGAGACCGACTCCAACGTCGTCTTCGTCGAGCGGTTCGACCAGTCGGTGCTGTCGACGCTGTTCTCGCGATGGACCGACATCCTGAACGGCTCGGCCATGTCGTTCAGCACGGACGCCCCTGCGGGCAGTCCGGTGGCGAAGTCGCTGAACGTTCCATGGTCCGCTGCCAGCACCGGCGGTCATCTGTATAAGCAGATCGCAGGCGTCAACGACACCTTGTACGTGCGTTACTACGTCAAGTACCCGACGAGCGGAAGCTATCAGCACGAAGGCGTGTGGATGGGAGGCTACAACCCACCGCTGGCCTGGCCGAACCCTCAAGCCGGCGTCAAGCCGACCGGCAACGATCGGTTCAGCGCCGGAGCCGAGCAATCCGACAACCTGACCCGCTTCGACCATTACAACTACTGGGCGAACATGCGGGCCGACGGCGGCGGCACCTACTGGGGCAACACGTTGTTGAACAATGCCAGCGTCAGGGCGACGCCGGGTCAGTGGATGTGCGT
>DASTDQ010000712.1:0-2548 GCA_035710305.1 Vicinamibacterales bacterium
GCGAGCCTTTCAACTTGTGAAGCACGTGGTTGAATGGTAATAGGTATCGATTCACCGATGGCCCCATCCCTTAGACGCCTGACGCTCGCCGTTGTTCTGGGCTCCACGACCATGGCCGGGCTTGCGCAGCCAGGGGTCCAACTTCAGGAGCGCGACTTCCTGAGCCGCGTCAGACGCCTGACCGTCGAAGGGCGTCGTGCCGGCGAGGGGTACTGGTCGCCCGACGGGCGCCGTCTGGTGTTCCAGAGCGAGCGCGAGCCGGACAACCCGTTCTATCAGATCTACACGATGGATTTGACGACGGGAGAGGTGTCGCGCGTCTCGCCCGGAACAGGCAAGACGACCTGCTCGTTCATCAACCCGCGGACGGGCGACATTCTCTTTGCGTCCACTCACCACGATCCTCGCTCCAGGCAGCTTCAAGCCGAGGAGCTGAAGTTCCGCGCCTCGGGCCAGGAGCGGCGCTACTCCTGGGATTACGACGCGGAGATGGAGCTGTACGTCCGTTCGGCAAAGTCAGGCACGCTCCGCCGGGTGACGAACGCGCGCGGCTACGACGCCGAGGCGAGCTACTCTCCGGACGGCCAGTGGATCGCTTTCTCCTCGACGCGCGACGCGTACGCCCGCCGGCTCTCCCCCGCCGAGCAGAAGCAGCTCGACACCGATCCGAGCTACTTCGGCGAGATCTACATCGTCCGCGCCGATTCCGACGGCGCCGATGCACGGCGCCTGACGTCGGTCGCCGGGTATGACGGCGGGCCGTTCTTCTCTCCAGACGGCAAGCGCATCATCTGGAGGCGGTTCGACGAGCGAGGCGTGATTGCCGACGTCTGGACGATGAACCTCGACGGCACGGACCAGCGGCAGCTCACAGACTTTGGCGCCATGAGCTGGGCGCCCTACATCCATCCGTCCGGACGCTACGTGATCTTCTCCTCCAACAAGCTCGGATTCGAGAACTTCGAGCTGTTCCTCGTTGACATCGACGGCCTGAAAGAGCCGGTCAGGGTGACGTACTCCGACGGGTTCGACGGCCTTCCCGTGCCCTCGCCTGATGGCGCCAGCCTCGCCTGGACGTCGAATCGCGGGGGCGGGCGCGAGGGCCAGATCTACCTGGCACAGTGGAACCACCAGAAAGCGCTCGACGCCCTTGCCGCCGCGCTTCCTCGTACGAGGGTGACGAAAGGGTCCGTTCAATGAGGATGATCCATGCCGCGGTCGCCGCTGTCTTGTGTGCGGCCACACTCGCCGGACAGACGACTGCCCCTTCTTCAACGCGCGCGCGCGTCGAAACGCTTGCGTCGGATCGATTCGCTGGGCGGGAAGCGGGCTCGGCTGGCGAGCGCATGGCGGCCGAGTATCTCGCCGGCGAGCTCGCGCGAATCGGCGCGCGCCCTCTGCCGGGGCGCTCGGACATGTTCCTGCCGTTCGAATTCACCGCCGGCAGCCGTGACGGCGGCTCGCGCCTTCAGGTCGGACGCGAGCGCTTCGAGGCGCCGGCCGACGTTCTGGCGCTCTCGTTTTCCGACGACGGGGACGTGTCGGCGCCCGCGGTCTTCGCCGGCTACGGCATCGTCGTCCCGGAGTCGCAGAACTTCGGCTACGACAGCTACGCCACGCTCGACGTCACCGACAAGATCGTCGTCGTGCTCCAGTACTTCCCCGAGGATGCAGACCGCGAGACGCGTGCCATCCTCGCTCGCTACTCGGGGCTGCGGTACAAGGCGCAGGCCGCCAGACAGCGCGGCGCGAAAGCACTGCTCGTCGTGACTGGCCCGCGCTCGCCGAACGCGGGCGAGACAGTGCCTATGGCGTCCGACACGGCGCTTTCGGGCTCGGGGATTCCGGCCGCGAGCGTGAGCGGCAAGGTCGCCGCGGTCCTGTTCGCCGGGCGATCGCTCGAATCGGTCCAGAAGGAGCTCGACACCGGTAATCCGCACGTGGCCGGGTTTGCTCTGGACGGCGTCACCGTAGACCTGACCGCTGCCGTCGTTCGTGAGAAGCAGACGTCACGCAACGTGATCGCGTACATCCCGGCCACATCACCCGTTGCTGCCGACAAGCCGTGGGTCGCCATCGGCGCGCACTACGATCACCTCGGTCTCGGCAGAACCGGCAACTCCCTCGCGACGGGCAATGAGCTGGGACGGCCCCACGTGGGGGCCGACGACAACGCGTCCGGCACGGCTGCCGTATTGGCCGTCGCCGAGGCATTGTCCCGACAGCCTGTTCGTCGGCGCCACCTCCTCATCGGATTGTGGTCGGCAGAAGAGATTGGGCTCATTGGGTCGAACGCGTTCGTGAATGCGTCCCCGATTCCCGCCGGTCAGCTCGCCGCGTACTTCAACTTCGACATGGTCGGGAGGATGCAGGACAACAAGCTCGCGGTCCAGGCGAGCGGCAGCAGCCCGGTGTGGTCGTCGATAGTGGAGCGCGCCAACGTTGCGGCGGGCTTCAACGTGGCGCTGCAGCCTGACCCGTATCAGCCCACCGACGTCCAGACATTCCACCTGGCCTCGGTACCCACGCTCAACTTCACGACGGGCGC
>DASTDQ010000713.1:0-3321 GCA_035710305.1 Vicinamibacterales bacterium
CGGCGATGGATCTGTTCACCGATCGGCAGGCGCTCGCCGACGCGAGGGCGGAATATCGCAAGCGCGTCGGGCCGGATTTCACCTACCGTGCCCTGGTGGGCGATCGCAAGCCGCCGCTCGACTATCGCGGCAAGTGATCGAACGCGAGGGTCTAGGGCTGCTTCGAGGCGGACGCATCACACCTGACGCGTGCAGACCGTCGCTCTTACCGCCGCGGCGCTCGTCGCCTTCGCCGGCAACTCGCTCCTGTGCCGGATGGCGCTCGGGCAGGGCAGCATCGACGCGGCGTCGTTCTCGACGATCCGTCTGATTGCCGGCGCGTGTTCGCTCGCGGTGATCTCGGCCGCGCAAGGGTCTCGCGCCCGGGCGTCGGCCGGCGCGTGGACGTCGGCCGCGGCCCTCTTTCTCTACGCCATCCCGTTCTCGTTTGCCTACGTGTGGCTTCCAACCGGAACAGGCGCGCTGATTCTCTTCGGCGCCGTGCAGGTCACGATGATGCTGGGCGCCCTGGCCGGGGGAGAGCGGCCGCGCGCGCGGCAGTGGACCGGGCTCGTGCTCGCGGTGGCCGGGCTCGTGTACCTCGTGCTTCCGGGGCTCGCCGCGCCGCCGTTGGCCGGCGCGGCCCTGATGGCCGTCGCGGGCATCGCGTGGGGAGTCTACTCGCTGCGCGGCCGCGGCGCCGCGAACCCGCTGGGTCAGAACGCCGGCAGTTTCGCCCGTTCGATTCCGATGGCGCTCGTCGTCAGCATCCTCGCGTTCGAGCAGCGTCACCTGGAGGCGCGCGGCGTGCTGCTCGCGGTCGCGTCAGGGGCGCTCGCCTCCGGCCTCGGTTACGTGGCGTGGTATTCGGCCCTCCGGTCTCTCAGCGCGACGCGCGCCTCGCTCGTGCAGCTGCTCGTGCCGATCCTCGCCGCCGCGGGAGGCATCGCGTTTCTCGGGGAGCCGCTGTCGCTTCGACTCGTCCTCTCCGCCGTGATCGTCCTGGGCGGGATCGCGCTGGCGCTCTGGAAGTCCGGGGCCATGCGGTCCGGCTAGAGCCTTAGACTGCGACCGGCAGTATCATCTCGTCCGAAGGGGGAGGATGCCATGTCGAAGCGCGCCTTCTGGTTGTGTCCGCTCGTCGCCGTCTTCGCCGCGGCCGCTCTGCCATCCGCTCAAAGCCCGGCGAAGCCGGCCCGCATCAACAGAGCGATCGAGATGCTCGAGAAAGGGCAGCCCGTGTACTACACGGGAGGCAGCGGCGGCTACGAGGAAGGCAAGAAGCTCGCGCAGACGCCGTCCGACTACATCAACTACGAGATGGAGCACGGCGCCTTCGACATCAGCGCGCTGCGCGCGTTCATGCAGGGGCTCGTCGATGGCGGGCCCGCCGCGACCGGGCACCGCACCCCGGCCGTGATCGTGACGCTGCCCGTGCTCGGCCTGGACGAGGCCAGCATGCGCGCCAACTACTGGGTCGTCCATCAGGTGCTCGCCGCCGGCGTCCACGGCATCCTGCTCTGCCACGCGCGCGTGCCCGAGGCGGCGCGGCTGCTCGTCGAGGCGACGCGATATCCGTTCGCGCCGAAGGTCGCCGGGCTGGGTGAGGGTCTTCGCGGCAGCGGGAGCCAGGGCTACGCCGCGCGCATCTGGGGAATTCCCGGCAACGAGTATCTCCGTCGCGCCGATCCGTGGCCGCTCAACAAGGAAGGGGAGCTTCTGCTCGGCGTCAAGATCGAGGACAGCCACGCGCTGGCCAACGCCGAAAGGACGACAAAGGTGCCCGGCATCTCGTTCGCGGAGTGGGGACCCGGCGACATGGGGTTCTGGCTCCTCGGGATCCCGCAGCCGGGGCAGACCGACCTGCCCCCCATGCGCGCGGCCAGGGCCCGCGTCTTTCAGGCGACCAGGGACGCGAAGATCTTCTTCCTGAACACGTGCAACGACAAGAACGTCGTGGAGATGATCAAGGAAGGCGTGATGATCTGTACGGGCGGCTTCGAGGTCGGGAGGAAGTTTACGGCACGATAGGCGTCGTGCGATCGACCGACTGGTACCGGCCAAGCATCAGGTCGTGGGCGAAGTTCGACTGCTGGCACACGTACTCGAACAGCTCGGTGCCCGCCTCCCACTGGAGGTTCATCGTTCCCGACCAGGGCGCGGTGTAGGCGCCGGGGTCGTCAACCGTCAGCTCGTATTTCAGCGTCGAGGCGTCGGCCCGCGTGATGCGCTCGAGCGTCCTGAGCTTCTCGGTGTGCGGCAGGCCATCGCGGTCCAGCCAGAACCCTTCGTTGTAGCCTGTCGTGTCGATCACGAGCGTGTCGCCCTCCCACCATCCGATCGAGTGGCCGTAATAGGTCGGCGTGATGTTCGCCGGATGCGTACGTCCGTCCATGAAGATGGTGCGGTAGGTGTGCGGTCCGCCGATGTCGAAGACGTAGATCCGCTGCAGTTCGGACAGCTCCACGAACTCGACACCGTAGGGCGTCAGGAACTGACGCGCCACGCCTGAGGGCTTGCAGCGCGTGTGCGGCTCGAGCTCGTTCTCGCCGCGATCCACGAAGACGGCTTTCGCCCACGGCTGAAAAGGGGGATCTTTCAGGCCGAGCGGGTTCGCGGCAACTCCGCGCGGCAGCCACACGCCCTTCTCGGCGGGCGTCGCCCCGCCGAGCAGCACGCGTCCGTCAGCCGATCGAGGCGCCGGCTTCGGCGGGCCCGTTTGTCGTCCGCGTCCACCGCCGCCCTGGCGGCCGCCGCCTCCTTGCCGTCCTTCGGGCACGCCGACCTGCACGCTCGGGCGCTCCGGCTGCTGCGTCGCCTGCTGGCCGAGCAGCGTGTCAACGAGAAGCGGCGAGAGAAAGAGCGCCGCGGCGGCAGTCAGCGTGAATGTTTGTCGCACCCTAACCCCTGATCCCTGCCTCTGCGCCCCCTGCCCCCTGCCCCCTGCTTATGGCACCGCCAGCGTCGTGCGGTCCACCGACTCGTATTGACCGAGCATCAGGTTGTGAGCGTAGTTGGCCTGCTGGCACACGTACTCGAAGAGCTCGGTGCCGTCCTCCCATCGAAGCGAGAGGCCGCTCGTCCACGGAGCGGTGTACGCGCCCGGATCGTCGATGGTCAGCTCGTAGTTGATCGTCAACGAGTCGGCGCGGGTGAACTTCTCGAGCGTTCGCAGCTTCTCGGTGGTCGGCAGGCCGCGTCGATCGATCCAGAACCCTTCGTTGAAGCCCGTGGTCTCGACGAGCAGCGTGTCGCCCTCCCACCAGCCGATCGAGTGTCCGTAGTAGGTGGGCGTGAGGTTCTCCGGATGCGTCCTGCCGTCCATGAAGATGGTGCGGTAGG
>DASTDQ010000714.1:0-2236 GCA_035710305.1 Vicinamibacterales bacterium
AGTGCAGGATCGCTTTCTTCTCGCCGTCCACCTCGATCGGCGTCGCATAGGCGATCACCCAGCGGTTCACGTCCGGCGACATATAGATCGGCGATACGAACACGTTCCTCGGCGCCAGTGCAAACGCCGGCTTGAAGAAGATCGCGGCGGCCTCCTCGGTCGAGAGGTCGTGGGCGACCTCGCCCTCGACGATGCGCGAGATCTCGTGCCCGTTCTCGTTGATCAGGCACATCTCCCCGACGTCGAACTTGTTCTGGGCCTCGAGCGAGATCCGGTCGATGCGCCCTTTCAGCTCGTGGCGGTGTTGGTCCGAGTGTGCCTTGAAGTAGTCCCGGTAGCTCGGATCCTGGCCGACTCCGACCAGGGCCCGCTCCGCCTTGCGGTGGAGGACTTCCAACGCGCCCGCCTTGGCCGCGACCAAGGCGTCGAGGTCGGCGACCTCCGCCTCTGCGCTCGCGGCCCGGATCAGCGGGAGGAGCGCGAGCCAGATCCCATGCGCCATGAACCCTTTCATCCTTTGCCTCCTATCTTGCAGTCGGTCGTTGCGTCGGTGTGATCTGACGCAGTGAGCCGGGCCGGCAGCCCGGATGCTTTCGGGTCCTTGAGGCCGCTGAGGAGCGTGTGGCGCCGGCCGTTGGCCGTTCAACCCGGACAGTCGTCGGGGCCGGTCGAGCCCGTATCGAGGAGGCAGGGTGATGGCGCAGGACGGCCGCGAGGTGTTCGTCGGCATCGACGTCGGCAGGGATCGCCTGGACGTGCATATCCGGCCGCTCGGTCAGCATCTCGTGGTCGACAACGACCCGGCGGGGCTGGCCGCGCTGGCGACGCGGCTCGAGGCTCATGCCGTCAAGTTGATCGTGCTCGAAGCCAGCGGCGGCTATGAGCGCCTGGCCGCGATCGGGTTGCTCGAGCGCGGCCTGCCGGTGGCGGTGGTCAATCCGCGCCAGACCCGGAAGTTCGCCGCGGCGCTCGGGCAGCTGGCCAAGACCGACAAGATCGATGCGGCGATGCTGGCGCATTTCGCCGAAGCCATCCGGCCGGCGGCGCGGGCGGTTACCGACGACGCGCTCGATCGGCTGCAGACGCTGCTGGCGCGACGGCGCCAGCTGGTGGTGATGAAGAACGCCGAGAAGCAGCGTCTCGGCAAAGCGACCGACCCGATCACCCGACGCTCGCTCAAGGCGATGATCACCTCGTTGGACAAGCAGCTCGGTGTGATCGACAAGGCGATCGGCCGGCTGATCGAGGCCGATCCGGCGCTGGCCGAGAAGCTCGCGCGGCTTAAGTCCGTGCCCGGCATCGGCGACGTCAGCGCCCGAACGTTGCTCGCCGAGTTGCCCGAGCTCGGCTCGGCCAGCCGGCATGAGATCGCGGCGCTGAGCGGGGTCGCGCCAATCAGTCGCGACAGCGGGCGCTTTCGCGGCAAGCGCAGGATTCAGGGCGGCCGGGTCGAGGTCAGGGCGCCCTTGTACATGGCCACTCTGGTCGCGATCCGGCACAACCCGGTGATCAGGCCGTTCTATCGACGCCTGCGCGATGCCGGCAAACCCGCCAAGGTCGCGCTCGTCGCCTGCATGCGCAAGCTGCTCACCATGCTCAACGCCATGCTGCGCGACCGGCGATCCTGGGCGCCGGCCGCGGCCTGACCGCCGAGCCCATGGCAGCCAAAACGGCCATGGCGGTCGCTGGGTCGAGGCCGCCAGCCGCCGCAGGCGGGGGCGCAACAGCGCCCGCCTCGACGCGGCGACCGTCATGGCCGACCCTCAGCCATCGGCTCGAGCTTGACACGCAAGACAGTCGCTCCTTAGTCGGACAAGCTCCCCAAGCGAAAGGCCACGCAGTGAACGTCGGTGTCCGTTATCGTAGAATTCTCAATTTCGATGCCTTCAGTCATAATTCGGATTACCTCGCCACCCACGAACGTACTGAACACACTATGTTTCCAACTGATCGCGGCTTGAACTGACACTGGCCTGACGCAGACCAAATAGAACGCTGGACTGGCGGACTTCACTTCCCCGAAATCCACGAACCTTGCGCCCGGCGTCAGCGGCGGCCGTGTGATATCACCCGTAGCTCTGGGCACCGCCACCACGCCGTTGAAAACCTGCTTAGTGAGGAGCTTCTCCAAGGCCACGGCGCCATCGCCGAGCTTGGGCCCGGTTACCGCCTGGTCCGTCAGATGCCCGGTCTTCACGCCGGTGCCGGAGCCCGTGTCCTGGTCGGTGCTGCCCGG
>DASTDQ010000715.1:0-3070 GCA_035710305.1 Vicinamibacterales bacterium
ATGACACGGTACTCCGCCGTATGACACGGTACTCCAACGCCGTAGAGCGGAGGCTTCAGCCTCCGCGGAGACAGCGTATGACGCGGTACATTCCGGCGTTGCTCGTGGCGATCGCCGCGATCGCTTCGCCTGCGCGAGCGAATGCGCAGGCGCCCTGCGACCGGGCCTGTCTGATCGGCTTCATCTCGCAGTACGTCGGCGCGCTCGTCGCTCGCGACTCGAGCAAGCTGGCGCTGGCGCCCCGCGTGAAGTTCACCGAGGACACGAAGGTCATGAAGGTGGGCGAAGGGCTCTGGCAGACGGCGTCCGGCCTGAGGGGCTACCGCCAGGACATCATCGACGTCCGTCAGGGCGTCGCCGGCGCCTACCTCGTGGTCGAAGAAAAAGGGTCGCCTGTGGAACTCGTGCTCCGGCTCAGGATCGTGAATCGGCGCATCACCGAGATCGAGACCGTGGTCGTGCGAAGCGCCGCCGAGGGCATGATCTTCGCCGTCGACCAGCTCAAGGCGGCGAACCCGGCCATGACGCTGAGGCCGGCTCCCTCGTCGTTGAACACGCGCGAGGCCGCCATCCGCATCGCGATGACGTACCCCGAGGGGTTGAGGATCGGCAGTTTCGTGAAGGCCAATACGCCCTTCGCCCCCGATGCCTATCGCTTCGAGAACGGCCGGCTGATGGCAGGGAAGGAATGCACGTTCATCCCGGGCTGCAACGACATCAAGGAGCAGCGCATTCCCACGCTCGCCGAGATCACGGCGCGCGTCGCTGCCGTGGACGAGGACATGGGCATCGTCTGGCTGCGCATGGACTTCGGCCGCGGCTCGGTCAAGGATCCTGAGTCGTCGCTGACCGTGTGGGAGGCCTTCAAGATCTACGGCGCCGAGATTCACGCCGTCGAGGCGTTCATGGAAGTGATGCCCCGGGGCGCCTCTTCCGGCTGGGATTAATGGACATTTGTGATTCTTGATTAGTGATTGTTGAATCGTTGTTGATTGAAGATTGTTGATTGGCGATTGGGCACCCAACCAGCGATCAATCACCAATAAATCACCAATCTCGAAACACCAATCAACAACGAATCAAGAATCAACAATCACCAATCCCAAATCGACAAGTTCACGTGACTTTGATGACGACCACGCTCACGTCGTCGATTGGCGGCGCGAACTCCACGAGGTCCGCGTTGATCGCGTCGTAGATCTGCCGCGCGTCCAGATGCTTGACGCGACGCAGGCACTCCTCGAGACGAGCCGGGAAGTACCGGCCGGCCGGTCCCTCGTGCTCGGTGAGGCCGTCGGTGTGCAGCAGCAGGATGTCGCCGCGCCCCATCAGCGTCCACTCGTTCATCTCGTACCGCTCCTTGAACCCCAGCAGGCTCGGCGTCGTGCTGCGGTCGATGACGTTGAAGGACGGGAGCATGCCGAGCGGCGGAAACGAGAGGCACAGGTGCGGGCTGACCTCCATGAACCGGTCGTGATGCCGCGAGAACACCGACGGGTACGGCTGCCCCGCGGAGAGGAAGCGGAACTTCGCGTCGTCGGAGATCTCTCCGTAGATGAGCGAGACGAACTTGCTCATCCCCGACGACTGGTAGAACCGGGTGTTGAGGTGCTCGAACAGGCGGCGCGTGATCTGGCCGTAGCGATCCAGCTCGTAGATGGCGCCGAGCAGGAACGCCTGGTGGAGCATGGCGGCCAGCAGGGCATCGGTCATGCGATGACCGGCGACGTCGATCAGCGCGACGCCGCCCTTGTGCTGGCACCGTTCCAGGTTTTCGACGACGTCCAGCCGGCCGTCGGCGCGGGCGCGCTCGATGCGGGCCTGCAGGTCGAACCGCGTCTTGAAGTCCACGTACGTGATGTGGTCGCCGCCGACCGATCCGGCCAGCGCGAGCGACCCGCCCCAGATGTCGAAGCCCTGGAGGGTCGGCACTTCGCCCGGCAGAGGCACGAGCTGACGCGCGATGTCCTGGAAATTTTCGAGCTCTCGCGTCAGTCGCTGCAGCTCGTCGGGGGCCTCCGGTTTAGGCATTCACGGTTGCACTGAGATCATACCCGGTCGTGGAGAGCCATTTGGTATTTGACTTTTCGAGTCTTGAGTTTTGAGTTTTGAATTACGCTTCGTCCCATGAGACATCTCCGGTTGCTCGTCGCTCTGAGCCTGGCTGCGGCCGCCCTGTCAACGATTCCATTCGCGGCGGGGCAGCAGCCGACGGGCGACCCGTTCTCGACCGAGATCCGGAAGGTGAAGGACGGGCTGTACGTCATCCCCGGCTACGACGGCGCCGTGACGGGCGGCAACGTGGCCGTTCGCGTGACGAGCGAGGGCACGATCATCGTGGACGACCGCCTGCCGCCGTCCTCCGCGGAAATCGCCGGCAAAGTGCGGTCCGTCACCTCGCAGCCGATCAAGTACGTGCTGAGCACGCACGGGCACGGCGACCACACCGGCGGACACCCGGAGTTCATCACGGTGGCCGAGATCGTGGCCCACCGGAACAACCGGGCGAACATGATCCGCAGCAAGCTCGCAGCGCCGCCGCGGCTCGTCTTCACCGATCAGGCGGCCGTGTTCCTGGGCAACGTGGAGGCGCAGGCGATCCACCTGGGGCGAGGACACACCAACGGCGACGCCGTCATCTACTTTCCCGACCTGCGAACGATCCACACGGGCGACCTGGTCGTCTGGGGCAAGCGCACTGACGGCAGCGTCCTCACGCCGTTCGTCGATCGCGCCAGCGGCGGCAGCCTCGTCGCGTGGATCACGACGCTCGACGGCGTGCTGAAGCTCGACTTCGACACGGCGATCCCGGGCCACGGACCCGTGCTGACCAAGGACCACATCCGCACGTTCCACCGGAACCTGGTCACGCTGCGGCAGCGGCTGACCGAGGTCGTCAAGGCGGGCGCCAAGAAGGAGGAGCTGGGGGCGCGGCTGAAGACTGACGACCTCGGGTGGCCGTTCCCGCCGGAACGCCTCAACGAGTTGTGGGACGAGTTTGGCGCGGGACGCTGACCCCACGGTCCGGCTGAAGCCGGACACTACGGATGCACTGGACATGCGCTGGACA
>DASTDQ010000716.1:0-3223 GCA_035710305.1 Vicinamibacterales bacterium
CATCGTGCTGGCGGTCAAGGATCGCCGGGTGCACGTCGAAGTCGGCTACGAGCTCGAGCAGTTCATCACCGACGGCTTTGCGGGCGAGACGAGCCGCAGGGACATGGCGCCGGAGTTCAAGCAGGGCAACTACGGGCGCGGGCTGGTGGCCGGCGTCACGCGCATCGTGGGGCGCATCGCCGAAGGCCGGAACGTGACGCTTCAGGGCGTCCGGACGGCACCGCCCCGACGACGCCAGGCTCGTTCGTCGGAGACGGGTCGAAACCTCCTGGTGGTGCTGCTCGTTCTGGTCTTCGTGATCAACGGGATTGCCGCTCGCATCCGCGGCAGGCGCGGCTGGCGCCGCTGGGGCGGGACGTGGGGCGGATGGCACAGCGGGGTCGGACCGTTCGGAGGCGGGTTTGGCGGGATGCGCGGCGGCGGCTTTGGCGGCGGCGGGTTCGGCGGCGGGTTCGGCGGCTTCGGCGGCGGCCGGAGCGGCGGAGGTGGGGGCGGGGCGTCCTGGTGATTGAATGAATGAGGAGTGTCGAATGACGTCGATTCGCAAGACCGTGATTGTGTTCGCGCTGTCCGTGACGGCTCTCGCCTCGTCGGGGTGTTCGTACAACAACTTCGTCGGCCAGGAAGAGGCCATCAAGACGCAATGGGCGCAGGTGGAGAATCAGCTCCAGCGGCGCAACGACCTGATCCCGAACCTGGTGGAGTCGGTGAAGGGCATCATGCAGCAGGAGCAGGATGTCTTCGGCCGAATCGCCGACTCACGCGCCAAGCTGTCCGGCGCGACGACGCCTGAACAGCGGATGCAGGCGGCCAACGAGCAGAGCGCCGCGCTCGCCCGGCTGCTCGTCGTCATGGAAAACTACCCGCAGCTGCGATCGAACGAGTCGCTCGCACGCTTGATGGACGAGCTGTCGGGCACCGAGAACCGCATCGCCGTCGAGCGAATGCGTTACAACGAGAAGGTCCAGGCGTATAACACGCTTCGCAGGAGCTTCCCATCGAACATCACGGGCGGGCTCTTTGGATTCAAGGAGCACGCGCTCTTCGACGCGCCGAAGGAGGCCGAAAGCGTACCGCGGGTCAACTTCGGAAAACCGGGAGCCTGAGCACGAGAGGTCTGTCATGGCGCTTGTAGACGCGTTGCTGCCCGAGTTCGACCACGAGATGTCGCTGACGCGCAAGATCCTCGAGCGCGTGCCCGAGGATCGCTTGGACTGGAAGCCGCATCAGAAGTCGTATTCGCTGGGGCAGCTCGCCCAACACGTCGCCACGCTCCCGATGTGGGGATCCGTCACGCTGAACGAATCGGAAATCGACATCGGCGGCTCCGAGCGTCCCGCGCCGATCGACAGCCGGTCCGCTCTATTGAAGCTGTTCGACGGACACGTCGAAGGCACGCGCGCGGCGCTCGTTGGCAAGACGGACGCAGAGCTCAGAGTGCCGTGGACGCTCAAGAACAGCGGGCACGTCGTGTTCTCGATGCCGAAGGCATCGGTGTGGCGGTCCTTCGTCATCAGCCACATCATTCACCATCGCGCGCAGCTGGGCGTGTACCTGCGCATGCAGGACGTGCCGCTGCCCGCGATGTACGGCCCAACCGCCGACGAGCCCGGCTTCTAGCTGGAAGAGGCTCAGGAACCTTCCGCGCGCTGTCGCGTAGTTGATGCCAATGGCATCGATGCCAGCCGCCGCGGCCCTGCACTCGCCGAGCCTCGCCAGTCGATTGACGCCGCTCCGTGACGCGTGCATCGCCGACTGGCACGCCACGCCTCCCGTGCTGCCCCGGCTCGGCTCCCCGTCCACGCGCTGGCAGAAGTGGCGCAACGGGAGGGCAACCGGCCGGTTGATCGACGACATCGCACGGCGTGTCGACGGCTACCCCGAACCCGTTTCCGAGCGTCGCGAATGGCGGGAGTCGGTCCGCACGCGGCTCCAGGATTTCGGCGAGGCGCACTTTCACTGGCCGTCGGGCTACCGCCGCCTGCTGTTCGGCGACGCCTTCTACGAGGCCTCCGTCGATTTCGCCAGGAGAGCACGGCAGTTCGATCCGGCGTTGTCGCTCGACGACCTCTGGCAGGCACTGCGCAACGTGTGGATCGGCAACAGCCTTCAAATGCTCCTGGCGCGCCAGGTGGCGCTGACTCCGGGACTCTTCGCCTACAGCATGCTGTATCCGGTCACCGACAACCTGCTCGATTCCCCGGACGTGCCGTCGGAGGACAAGCGTCTCTTCAATCGACGCCTGGGACGCCGGCTGGCGGGCGACAGGCTCGAGGCCGGCCGCCAGGCAGAGGAGCACGCCTTCGCACTGGTCCGCCAGATCGAGGAGACACTTCCACGCCACCTCTATCCGGACGTGTGGGAAAGCGTGCTCGCCATTCATCGCGGACAGATCGACAGCCTGCGCCAGCACGGCGCGACGCTGTCACGCGCCGAACTGGTCGAGATCAGCTTCGCCAAGGGGGGCGCGTCCGTCCTCGCGGATCTGTACCTCGTTGCGGGCAGCGCGACCGCACACGAGGAGCGGTTCGCGTTCGGCTACGGCGTGTTCCTTCAGTTGCTGGACGACCTGCAGGACGTCTCCTCCGACCGGGCCGCCGGCCATCAGACGCTGTTCACGCACGCGCTGAACGACGGCCGGCTGGACGAGGAGACGGCGCGCCTGGCGAGGTTCATCGATGTGGTGCTCGACACCGGGCATGCGTTCCCCGCCACGCACGTCGGGGACTGCATGGATCTGATTCGCCGGAACTGCCGCAGCCTTCTCGTCGGAGTGATTGCGGAGCAACCGGCGCTGTTCGGCCGCTCGCTTCCTCGCGAGGTCGAACGGCAGTGGCCGCTTTCCTTCGCGGCGATGCGCCGGCTTCGGCGGCGCGCGACGCGCCGCTTCCAGACCACGGCCGAACGTCTGCGGGCGCGACACGGCGTGTCGTCGCCCCTCGATCTGCTGCTCGCCGAATCGTAGAGGCGGTCCGGCTGCCGCCTTCGCGCATGGCGCTTCGGCGCCCAAGGACGCCGGACACTACGAACGCGACGTCAGTACGCGCTCGACGTGAGCCCGCGGATCGCGTAATCCGGGAAGCAGCTCACCGGGCTGCCCGCCTCCTCGAACAGGCCTGGCAGGATCACGATCGGCCCCGTCGTCGCCGAAGCCGTCGTCCGTGCGAACCTCGGATCGAGCGTCTTGGCGATCTGATCCTGCGCGTCTTCCAGGTGCAGCCGC
>DASTDQ010000717.1:0-3088 GCA_035710305.1 Vicinamibacterales bacterium
GACCAGAGAGACAAAGGGGCGCCCCCGTTCAACATCTGGGCTATCGGCCTGACCGTTCCGCTCGAAGCTGGCGACGCCAATCCGCGTGCGTACGACAGGCTGTCCGACATCGCCAAGGATGTGGTCAACGCGCGCATCTACCTGGGGATTCACTTCCGCTTTGCCGACACCCAGGCGCGAAGCCAGGGCCGGCGCGTCGCCGGATACGCGTTCCGGAACTTCCTCGAGCCGGTCGAGTAGGAGCACGGCCGCGGCCATCGATCGCACATGCAGAGAGGGCAGCCCGAGGCTGCCCTCTTTGCCGCCTCGCACCGTCGTACGCCGGGTCCGGACGAGTATGATCTGGCTTCGATGACCCCACCAGTCCGCCGGCGCGCTCTCCTGCTCCTCGCAGCGTCGATCGCCATCCTGATCCCCGGCCTGTTTCTGCCCGTCCTCAGCATCAGGGGCCTCCTGACGCGCGAAGGCATTGCCGCCGTCGCTCCGCAGATGCTCGACAAGGGCTTGAACGACGAAACGATGGCGACGCTCACGTCGATGCTGAACCCCCAGATCGTGACGATGGTGCAGATCACCGGCGCCGATCTGCGCAAGACGATCATCGATCGGCTGACGCCGCAGTTGACGACGGCGCTGCAGAAGAACGTGGGCGACGTCGAGGTCTACCAGCAGACGAGAAGCATCATCGGATCGATCGAGAACCTGTACGACGTCGGCAGCCCGGTCCCCGCAACCTTGATCCTGCTGTTCAGCGTCGTCGTGCCGTTCACGAAAGCGGCGCTCGTCGGCTGGGCGGTCCTCGTCAGCGGCGATGAACGCGGGCGGCGCACGATGCGCTTCGTCGAAGCCATCGCGAAGTGGTCGATGGCCGACGTCTTCGTCGTCGGGCTCTTCATCGCCTACCTCGCCGCGGAGGCCACGCAGCGAGTGGAGGGGAGCACGACGCTGGGGCTGGTGGCGTTCGACGCCCGGTTCGGCCCCGGATTCTACTGGTTCGCGGCCTATTGCCTGCTCTCGCTCGCGTCGCAGCAGTACACGCGTCGGGCGATGGAACGGGAGTAATATTTGCCAAAGTCAGGATACGCGGGAGGGCCATCATGGATTGTGGTCGACGGATTGACTCGATAGCGGTCGCGCTCGCGGTCGTCCTCGCGATCGCCGTGCCGGCGACGGCCGGCGAGCAAGCTCCTCAGGCGCCTGCCGGCGCGGGTCCACAGGGCCGCGGTGCAGGCGGCGCCCAGGGTCAGGCCGGCGCGCCGGGCCGGGGTCGTGGCGGTGACCCGAACGCGGGTGCGCCTTACACGCCCGCCGCAGGCGCCAAGGATCTAAGGGCTGTACTCTTCAACTGGTTCTGGCACCAGGGCATGCTGAAGGGCACCGACGAGCGCGACATGGTCGCGATGCTCGAGTACCAGGCCAAGGGCGGCACCATTCAGGTGGACGGTCAGCCGTGCACGCTCTCGAGGCTTCGCGAGAGCACGAACTTCCAGACGTTCAGTCAGCGCGTTGACTACACCTGCACGCGTCCGAACAAGCAGGCGGTGTCGAACATCGAAGTGGTGAGCTGGCAGTACGCGTGGAACGAGGACACGCGAGGCGCCGAGATCGGCGGGCACAAGGGCAAGGCCACCGCGATGCCGGCCACCGTGCAGGAGCGGCTCATTCGCCTCTGGGCGAGTTCGCAGGGCGCGCCCAAGTCCGCGCTGGCGGGAACGATGGACACCTGGACCCTGGGCGCCAACCCGGGCACGGTCATCCCCGACGGCGTGACGAAGCTCGGCAACACCTCCGTGTCGTTCGACGCCGCGGGCAAGCCGGTTGTGACCTTCCCGATCCCCGGCGTCGCAGGCGCCACCGCCACCGCGACGCTCGATGCGAAGTACATGACCGAGAAGGTCGTGGTGAGTCATGGCGGGACGACGACCGAGTTCACCTACAGCAACTATCAGGACTGGAACAACCCGCTGCACAAGATCGAGGTGTTCTACGCCGGCCGATTGATCGAGCGGAAGAACGGCGCGGTGGTTCGCGACCTGACGACGCGCGAGACGGAGACGGGCACTGTGTACGTGGTGGCGCCCGTGCCGCCCAGCGTGCAGAAGGCGATGAACGTCACCACGAAGGCACCCACCATCATCTTTGCGAAGGCGGAGCCGCCCACGAACACGTCGGCGCCCACTCCGCGGCTCGGCAAGGTCCCCGATCTGACCGGGAACTGGGCGGTCGCGCAAAACGGCTGGATTGGGAACTACATGGGAAACGGCGGGCGGCGGTGCGGTCCGACGCAGGTACAGCCCTGTAACCGAGCCACCAATCAGACCGAGGACTTTGCGCTCTACTCCCCATCCCGGTTCGGCCAGTTCGGTCGTCCGTTGTACAAGCCGGAGCACTGGGACAAGGTCATCGAGCTCGACATGTGGACGAACAAGTACGATCCCGTCATGACCTGCCAGCCGCTGGGCGTTCCGCGGCAGGGCGCGCCGCGGCGCATCTGGCAGACGGAGAACGACATCACGTTCCTCTACATGGGAGGCGACGCCGGCGGCGGCTACGGCGAATACCGCATCATCCCGACCGACAACCGTGAGCGCGGGCCGGACGCGCGGTTCGAGTTGAACTACATGGGGAACGCCGTGGGACGCTGGGAAGGCGACACGCTCGTGGTGGACTCCATCGGCTTCATCGACACGACCTGGATCGGACGGGGCGGGTACTTCCATTCCGAGAAGATGCATGTCGTGGAGAAGTTCAGGCGTGAAGGCGATGCCATCTTCTACGACGTGACGGTCGAAGACCCGGAAGTGCTGGTGGAACCGCTGGTGATCCCGACGCGCATCATGCGCCGCAACACGACCGCGAATGCGGGCCTGATCCGGGAACGCGGCAACTGCGAGACGACGTTTGAGACTGAGGCGGCTGCCACGCAGATTCGGCACTAAACTCATATAGTCCGGTGGAGATGCACAACATGACTAAATCGATTTCGCGATTCGTCGTCCTGTTCGCCTTCATCATGGCGAGTGCCTCGGTCTATGCGCATCACTCCCTCGCGGGCGTGTACGCGCTGGGCAAAGAGGCAAAAGTGACC
>DASTDQ010000718.1:0-2229 GCA_035710305.1 Vicinamibacterales bacterium
TCGAGGACGACGACCGCCCCCGTCCTCAACCCGAGGGCAACGAACCGGTGGTCGGCGCTTTCGGCGACGAGGACCCGTGCCGACGGCCGGTCAGCGGCATCGGACTGCGTCGGGCCGCGGCCATCGAGACAGGCGCGGAGATCGGCGGCCAGATCCGCGGCGGACTGATAGCGGCGCTCACGGTCCTGTGACATTGCCCGTCCGACAACCTGCTCGATCGATCCGGCGAGCGTGGCATCGACGGTGCCGAGCGACGGTACCTCGGCGTGAAGAATCTGCTGAGCCGCTTCGAGAAGCGAGAGCCCGCCGACGTCGAACGGCAGACGGCCGGCCAACAGCCGGTAGAGCATCGCGCCCAGCGCGTACACGTCGCTCCGGCCGTCGACCTCGCCCTTGGCGCCGCGCAGTTGCTCCGGACTCATGTAGGCGAGCGTGCCGAGGAGCTGTCCGTGCCGGGTGTGAACGGTGGAATGAATGTCGAGCCCCGTGGCGCGCGCGATGCCGAAGTCGAGCACGGTCGGCCGCCCCTCTCTCGACACGAGCACGTTTGCGGGCTTCAGGTCTCGATGGACGACGCCGCGTTCGTGCGCGTGCTGCACCGCCTCGCACACCGCGATCATCAGATCGATGCGCGCCTCGTGACCGAGTGCCTGCGCCTGGACGTACTCCGTGATTGGCGGCCCGTCGACCAACTCCATGACGAGGTGCGCCGGGATCCGCCGGTCTCCGTGATGGAACGCAAACACCCGTGCGATGTTCGGGTGCTGGAGGCGGCCGAGCACCTCGGCTTCGCGCTCGAATCGCCTCAGGATCTCGGGATGACGGAAATTCCGCCGCAGCACTTTGATCGCGACGGTCCTGCGAGGGCGGTCCTGCTCGGCGGCGTAGACGACACCCATTCCCCCGGACCCGATTGCGTGAAGGACGAGAAAGCCGCCGAGGACGGTGCCCGGCTGGAGCGGGCCATCGACGGCCCCCATGTCGAGCGACGGCACCCGCGCCGGATCGAGAAATCCATCGTCAGGGGAATCGATTGCCGCGAGCAGGGCGTCGACCTCCGCGCGCAGCCGGGAGTCGTCACCGCATCTTTCCCGGAGCTCCGCTTCGCGCTCGTCGGCGCCGAGATCGGCGAGCGAGAGGAAGATGGCCTCGGCGGGACCGATGGAGTCGTTCATTCCGGGTCGTCTGCACGCGTGTCACCTGACGAGCCGAGCGTGCGAAAGAGCCATGCGCGCGCAAACGTCCACTCGTTCTTGACGGTGGCGGGCGACAGGTCGAGCGCCGCGGCGGTTTCCTCGATGCTGAGGCCGGCGAAGTACCGCAGCGTGACGATCTTCGCCTTTCGCGGGTCGTTGACCTCGAGGCGGGACAAGGCTTCGTCGATGGCGAGGACGTTGGTCAGATCCGGGTCCGCGGCCGCGAGCGCTTCGTCGATCTCCACGTGCTCGCCGCCTGCACCGTGCTTGATGCGGCGGTAGTGGCGCGCGCGTTCCACGAGGATGCGGCGCATGGCGAGGGCGGCGGCCGCGAAGAAATGACCGCGCCGCTCCCACTCGCGGGGCTGACCCGACACGCGGAGGTACGCTTCGTGGACGAGAGCCGTCGGCTGCAGCGTCTGGTGGGGCTGGCGCTCGCGGGCGAGGCGCGCCCTCGCGAGCTTCCGCAGTTCGTCATACACTTCCGGCAGCATCTCGCCGGAGGTGCCCGGCTGGTCGGGATCGCGGGGGACGGATGTCACAAAGCGGCGCAATTATGACACCCGAAAGCATCGCTCGGCTCGAGGCCAGCTTCGCCGAGGTATCTGCGCGGCCGCGCGCCTTGGCCACGCGCTTCTATCAGGAGCTCTTCAGCGCGGCGCCGGCGCTCCGGCCGCTGTTTCCCGCCGACATGACGTCGCTCCAGGGACACTTCGAAGCAGCGCTGGCGCTGGTCATCAAGAACCTCGAAGACATGTCCGCGCTGCAGGAATCGCTCAGAGACCTCGGCGCGCAGCACGTGCACTGGGGCGCCAAGCCTGGAGACTACTTCGTCGTGCGCGGTGCGCTCGTCCGCGCCATCCGCGCCTCGTCCGCCTCGTGGACCCCCGAGCTCGAAGCCGACTGGCATCGCGCGATCACGGCCATCGCCGTCCCGATGCTGCAGGGCGCCGCCGTGCATACTGCGGTCGTTGCCGAGCAGATGGCAGAAAAGCCCTGAGCGCGGGGTGAACGGTATAATCGTTCCCCATGT
>DASTDQ010000719.1:0-5503 GCA_035710305.1 Vicinamibacterales bacterium
CCGGGACGCAGACGCGCCTCTTCCGCTTCGGGGCGCCGCAGCCGTCTGCCGAGCCGTCGTGGCAGGGCGACTCGACCGCTCAATGGCAGCTCGGACCGGCGCGGCGAGGGGGGCCTCGTACCGGGAGCTTGAAGGTCGTGACCAACAACCTGCGGACGGGCTACCTGCGCAAGAACGGCGCGCCCTACAGCAAGGACGCCACGGTGACGGAGTACTACGACTTGAACTCCTTCCCCAACGGCGACACGTGGTTCACCGTCACGACCAAGGTCGAAGATCCCGTCTACTTCACGCGGGCGTACATCACGACGACCGATTTCAAGAAGCTTCCGGACGCGTCCGGCTGGAATCCTACGGCCTGCTCGTCCCGGTAGTAAGCAAGTAGCAGGCAGCTGGCTGTAGTCTCTTCTTTCCATCGTCTCGCCACCTGGACGACGGCGGCCACCTATTTCCTGATCCTCGTCGGCGGGCTCGTGCGTGCGTCGGGCGCAGGACTGGGTTGCCCGGATTGGCCGCGCTGCTTCGGGTCGTGGATTCCGCCCTCTTCACCGGCGGACCTGCCGCCGCAGTTCGATCCCTCGCTCTTCAACCCCACCTTGATGTGGACGGAGTACCTCAACCGCCTGCTCGGCGTGAGCGTGGGCTTGCTGATCCTCGCAACGGTGGTGTCCGCCTGGCGGCATCATCGACACGAGCCGCGGATCCTGTGGAGCTCGGTTGCGGCATTGTTGCTGACGGGATTTCAAGGCTGGCTCGGCGGCCGCGTGGTGGCGCACGAGCTTGCCGCGTGGATCGTCACGGTGCACATGATTGTTGCGCTCGTGATCGTGCAGCTGTTGCTGTACGCGACAGTAGCGACCCGCCCCCATGGAGCCGCCACGACGGGCACCCCGCGCACGCCAGTCACCCGAGCCACCTTGTCCTTGATCCTCGTGACGATGATCCAGATCGCCATCGGGACCCAGGTCCGCGGCGCGGTTGATGTGGCGCTCGACGGCGGCGTTCCGCGCGCGGGCGCCGTCGCCTCGGTGGGGATGCTCGATCACCTCCACCGCGGCGCGGCTCTCGCTGTCTTCGCGGGCTCGCTGATGATGGTGCTCTGGCTCGGATCCAGGGTTCCCGGCGAAAGGACCCTCATCCGCTGGGCCTATGTGGTCGCGGGTCTTGCGACGGCCCAGGTCGGGCTGGGCGTCGTGATGACGTATGTGTCGCTCTTACCGGCTGCGCAGGTCGGGCATCTTGTGGTCGCGAGCGTGTTGCTCGGCGCTGAAACCGTGTTGCTGTTGCTCGGCAGGACCGAAAGCGTGGCGGCAGCGTTCCCGCTCAGAGACCGCCGTCTTCCCAGGGTCCCGTAACGGCGCAGGTGATGCCGGGCACCTGCACGTTGAAGAACAGCCAGCGGCCGTCGGGGCTGAAGGTGGCGCCCGCGAATTCCGTCATCGTGAAGTCTCCGCGAAGGCCGTTCCGCTCGCTGTTGAGCCTGACGTTGTTGCGCGCGAAACGGAAGACCCGCCCGTCGCGCGTCAGGCCGTGGACGTGCTGCACCGCCTTGGCTCCGTTCTCGCACAGCACGAGACCGCCGCGCGGGCTTACCGTGATGTTGTCGGGCATGTTCAACTCCGGCGCGCCCGTTGACTCGAATACGAGCCGGAGGATGCTCCGCTCCGGATCGAGCTCCCACACCTGTCCCATCCGTGCGTCCCCGCCATCGGTGGCCGTGACGAACAGGCGCCCGTCCCCGAACCACGCGCCTTCGAGCCGCGAGAAGGTCGCGCCTCCACGGTCGAGGCCCTGCTGAAGCACGCCAAGCCCGTCGGTACCGTTGTGATGGGCCCGATCGGGATCGCGGATGGCTTCCCAGTGTATGGGGTAGGAGACTCCCGCACGCTGACCACGGCTCGTGTCGAACCGCTGTCTGCCGTCGACGGCGAGTATCTCCAACCGGCCGCCTTTGGCCAGCTGCCCTGGTGTGTTTGGAACGAAGCGATAGAGTCCGGCCTGCCCGCGATCTTGCGTCTCGTAGACGAAGCCCGTCCGGGGATCGACGGCGGCGGCCTCGTGCACGAAGCATCCCATCGCCTTGATCGGCTCGGCATTCGAGGCGCCGGTCAGTGGAACTTCGAAGACGTATCCGTGCTGGCGCGGCATGGGACTGCGGTCGCGGGGCCCGACCAGCGACTCCTCGCACGACAGCCACGTGTTCCACGGCGTCGGGCCGCCGGCGCAGTTGCGGATCGTGCCCGAGAGGCTGGCGCGCGCGCTCACCAAGCGCTCCGACGCGGGGTCGAACACGAGCGTCGTGGTGCCGCCTCCCGCGTTGCGATCGTAGGCCGTCTCGCCAAAGGGGTCCCCGGGCCCAATCTCGTGGTTGCGGATCAGCACGATGCGCCCGTCGCCGCCGTCGAACGCGGCCATCCCGTCGTGCGCCGACGGCGTTCGCTTGCCATCATCGAGCGGATCGCCGTTCCATCCGAACGTCGTGTAGCGGAAGCCCTCCGGGAGCTCGAGAAGGGGTAGTCCAGTGGTCCCGTCCCTTACGGGACTCAGCGGACCGTAGTGGGGCTCACCGGCCACCGGCAGCCCGGCCTCCACACGTGAGCGAAGAGCCTCGAGAGGGAGCGCGAAGGCGGCCATCCCGCTGGCATGCAGAAACGACCGCCGGCTGAAGGACATGTCTGCCGGTATTTTAGCCGATCGAGCCGTGCACGATGCGACCGCCCACGACGGTCATCAGGGAGCGGATCTGTTTGAGCTGCACGTCCGGCACCGTGAAGTAGTCGCGGTCGAGCACGACGAGGTCCGCGAGCTTCCCGGGCTCGATCGATCCGATCCGGTCTTCCATGCGCAGGAACCAGCTGTTCCCGCGCGTGAAGAGGCGGAGCGCTTCCTGACGCGTGATCTGCTGGTCGCCGTTGACGCGCGCGCCGAAGGAGTTGACGCCGGTCGTCGCGAAGTAGATGTGCTGCCAGGGATTGAGCGGGGCGATGTGGACGCCGTCGCCGTGAATCCCGACCTGGATGCCGTGATCGACGATGGTGCGGAACGGCGGACCGACGACGACCTTCGGGTCGGTGGAGGTGACCCAGCGGAAGGCGCCCATCTGCACGCCGCAGCCCATTGCCCTGAGGCGCGTAAGGAGGTCTGCGGTGACCTCCGGGACGTGGTGCACCATCCAGCGCAGGCCCGTGATGTCGAATTCCTTGTTGACCGCTTCGTACGCGTCGACGACCTGCGTCAGGCCGGCAAGGTTCTGCACGCTGTTCTCGTTGCGCCATCTCGCCTGCGCCACCAGCCGCTGGGCCTCGCGCCAGACGGCGCCGCTCCCGAGCGGCGCGGCCCACTCGCCGATCGACCCGGTCATCAGCATGTCGTCGCCGAAGAACTGGAACTGGTTGCGGAGGCGTTCCTTCAGCTCCGGGAGCGCCGGATCATTCTGGTTCTGCAGGAAGTTCATCTGCAGGCGGATGGACGTCCGCCCTTCGCGGTGAAGGGCGAGCCACGAATCGTACATGCGGTACTGATCGAGGTTCGACAGGATCTGGTTCGGGTGGAGCGGTCCGGGCGTGGGGAAGAGCACTTCGTCCAGGTGCGCCGTCAGTCCCAGGCTCGCCGAGTACGCCATCGCGTCGAGCGTGCTCCGCTTCTTGTCGTCGAAGGTCTGTGCGAGCCGAAGATGGAAGAGTGCGCTTGCGGCCGGTCCGCCGCCGGCAAAACCCGCGGCCGCGATGGCGCCGTTCTCGGCGACGCTCACGCGCTTGATCTCGGGATGCACGGGAGAAGCCGCATCGGCGGCGTCGAAGAATTTCTTGCCGAGGCTGTTGGTCACAGCCGGGCCGGTGAAGCGCTCGTACAGCAGGACCGGCCTGTCCGGCACGGCTTCGTCCAGTTCCTTCAACGTCGGGTGCCGATGCTCGGCCCACTGGTTCGGGTGCCAGCCTCCCATGGACGTGATCCATTGACCGGCCGGAACCTCTTTCCGCCGGGCCGCGAGCGCTTCCTGCACCTCTCGGATCGACGAGGTGTTCTCGAGGATCGTGTGATAGCCGGGACGGTTGGCGAGGCTCACGATGTGGACGTGGCCCTCGATGAGCCCCGGCACGACCGTCCGGCCTCGAAGGTCGATCCGGCGGACGCCCTGCGGCGGCGCGCCGCTCACGGCGGAGATGCGGCCGTTGCGGATGATGACGGTGTTGGCGACCGTGTTGCGCGCATCGAACGTATGAATGCGGCCGTTGACGAGCGCCAGGTCCTGCGGCGGGCCGGCGACTTTAGACGCCGCCTGGGGAGCCTGTGCCGCCGAGGCGATGCCAGAGGGCGATGCCGCGATCGCCGCGACGGCGCCCGCGGTGGTTTGGACGAACCGACGTCGAGTAGTCCTGGACACAGAGCCGCCCCTCCCGTTGGACGCTCGATGATGCCCGAAATATACTGCGATTCTCATGCAGGCATCGCAGTCTTCCTCGAATACCGCAACCTCGACCCAGGCCCAGGCGGCCCGCGCCGCGCTCGACGCCTGGGTTCGCGAGGTCGTGAACTGGCACTTCGATCCGGCGACCGGCAGCCCCTTCTGGCTCGATTACGCGCAGAAACTCGGGTGGGACCCCCGTCAAAGGATTTCCGGTTTCCAGGACCTCCCCCAACTCGGCCTCTTCGAGGACGAGTGGCTCCGCGGCGGTCCCGTGCAGCGCTGGGTCCCGCGCGGCCTGGCCGGCAAGCCCGTCTTCGTGTTCGAGACGGGCGGAACGACAGGGATCCCGAAGACCCGCATCAACTGCGAGGACTTCAGGATCGACTACGAGATCTTCAGCACGACGCTGCCCGACGAGCACTTTCCCCGAGGCGCGAACTGGCTGATGCTGGGGCCTTCAGGCCCGCGGCGGCTGAGGCTCTCCGTCGAGCACCTGACGCAGCATCGGGGTGGAATCTGTTTCTGCGTGGACCTCGATCCACGCTGGGTCATCAAGCTGATCAAGAAGGGGTGGGGCGAGCACCTGCAGGCCTACAAGGATCACGTGATCGATCAGGCGGTGACGATCCTGGGCGCGAATCACGACATCAAGTGCATGTTCGCCACGCCGAAGCTGCTCGAGGCTCTGGCGCTCCGGCTCGAGTCGATGGGTACCTCCATCGGCAAGGCCGGCATCAAGGGCATCTTCTCGGGCGGCACCGAGTTCACGCCGCAGTGGAATCGCTTCGCGCAGGAGGAGCTGCTCGACGGCGCGTATATGACGCCGACCTACGGCAACACGCTGATGGGGCTGGCGCCGAGCGCACCATCGGGTCCGCACAATAATTACAAGATCACCTACTACGCGCCGCAGCCGCGCGCCGTGGTCGAGGTGGTCGACTTCGACGATCCGCACAAGGTGGTCGAGTACGGTCAGACCGGCCGCGTGAAGTTGACTACGCTGACGAAGGAATTCTTCATGCCGGGCTTCCTGGAACGCGACGAAGGCGAGCGCGAGCCTCCCTACGAACGCTATCCGTGGGACGGGGTCAGCGG
>DASTDQ010000720.1:0-14271 GCA_035710305.1 Vicinamibacterales bacterium
AGACGATCGGGGTGGGCATCGACCACGGCCAGCGCGCTGCGGCCGATCGAGCCTGTGGATCCGAGGATGGAGATGTGTTTCAAGAGACTCGTAGTTGTGAGTTGTGAGTTATGAGTTATGAGTCGTGAGTTCAGAACTCAAGACTCATAACTCACGACTCAAAACTCAAAACTAAAGACTGGCATTCCAAGTGCAGGACTACCATCAGCTCGATATATGGCAGCGTGGCATGGATTACACGGTGGCCGTGTATGAGTTCTCCGCGACTTTGCCCGGTGACGAACGATTCAATCTGGTGGCCCAGCTGCGCAAGGCGGCGGTTTCTGTTCCGTTGAACGTGGCCGAGGGCTGCGGATGTGCCACGAACGCCGAGTTCGCCCGATTTCTCGGCTACGCATATCGTTCCTTGAAGGAAGTCGTTACGTGCCTCGAGTTGTGTGACCGTCTTCGAATCGCGCCAGAATCGTCCACGGCGCCTCTCATCGACGAAGGCAATCAGATCGCTCGAATGACTTACACGTTGTTACAACGACTCGGCGGACAGGCTCGGGACTGACTCAAAACTCGAAACTCAAGACTCAAAACTCCGAGATGCGAATCCTGTTCTCCATGCGCCATTCGGGCGCGCTGCGCAATTATTCGTCGACGCTCGCCGAGCTCGCCCGGCGCGGGCATGAGATTCACCTCTCGTTCATGCAGCCCGACAAGCTCGGCGACGGCCGGATGCTGTGGGAGCTGACCAACGATCACGACGGCATCACCTACGGCGAGCTCGGCAAGAAGACGCCGTGGCGGTTCTGGCTGGGGATGGCCCGGGTCGTCCGCTGCGCCTCCGACTACGTGCGGTACGGCACGCCCGAATACAAGGACGCGCACGCGCTGCGGAAGCGCGCCGCCGAGCGCGTGCCGTTCTTTGCCTGGGTGCTCTCGCTGCCGCTCGTGCGCTCGCAGGCGAGCCTGGCGCTCGTGTCGCGTGCGCTTGGCCTGATCGAGCGTGCGATCCCGACCGACCGGTGGATTACGGATCTCATCGCGGCGCAGCATCCGGACGTCGTGCTCGTGACGCCGCTCGTGGACATCGGTTCAGATCAGGTCGAATACGTCAAGTCGGCGCGGGCGCTCGGCATCCACAGCGCCCTCTGCGTGCACAGCTGGGACAACCTGACGAACAAGGGCCTCATCCGGATCCTCCCCGAGCAGATCTTCGTCTGGAACGAGACGCAGACGCGTGAGGCCGTCACGATGCACGGCGCGAGGCCCGACCAGGTGGTCGCGACCGGCGCTCCCGTCTACGACCAGTGGTTCAACCGCCGCCCGAGCACGACTCGCGACGAGTTCTGCCGCAAGGTGGGCCTGCCGGCGGACAAGCCGTTTCTCCTCTACCTCTGCTCGTCGCAGTTCATCGCGCCCGACGAATCCGACTTCATCGACAAGTGGGTGAGGGCCGTGCGCTCGGCGCCCGACCCGCGCGTTCGCCAGCTCGGGATTCTCATTCGTCCGCATCCGGAGAATCTGCAGCCGTGGCAGCGCTTCGACTTCTCCGGTCTGCACGACGTCGTCCTCTGGCCACGGGGCGGCGCGAACCCGGTCGATCAGGGCTCGAAGAACGACTACTACGACTCGATGTACCACGCGGCGGCCGCGGTGGGCGTCAATACCAGCGCGCAGATCGAGGCGGGCATCGTGGGGCGGCCGGTGTTCTCGGTGCGAGTCCCCGAGTACGCCGGGACGCAGGAAGGCACCCTGCACTTTCACTACCTGTTGAACGAGAACGGCGGCCTGCTCCACATGGCCGACTCGCTCGACGCGCACACCGCCGATCTCGTGAAGGCCGTCGTGCGCACCGAGGAGGACGACCGCCGGCTGCGCGGCTTCGTCGAAGGGTTCGTGCGGCCGCGCGGGCTCGGCCAGCCGGCAACGCCGATTCTGGCCGACGCGATCGAGGAGCTGGCCCGGCGGCCTCAGCCTGCGCCGGAGCGGTTGACGGTGGGCCTCCACCTCGTGCGTCTCGTACTGCACCCGGTCGGCATCGCCATGAAGCTGGTCCGGTACGTCTCGCGGCTGATGCGCAAGCGCGAACGACAGATGAGGCCGCTGACCGTCGGCACCTATGTCTCCAAGCGCTTCGCCACCGTGATCGCGAACATCTTCCGGTGGGCGCCCGCAAAGAGGTTCGCGAAGCGGTACATCGTGCCACGCGTCCTGCCCGACATGATGACCGGCGACATGCCCACGCAGGAGATGAACGCGGTCCCGAAGATCCTCCAGCGGATGTCCGCCAGCCACAAGCACGTCGTCGTCGGGCCCTGGCTCAGCGAGGTCGGGTTCGAGCTGCTGTACTGGATCCCGTTCCTGAACTGGGTGAAGACCTACCGCCCGTTCGATCCCGAGCGGCTGCTGGTCGTCTCGCGAGGCGGCGCCGGCATCTGGTACAAGAACATCACACCGCACTACCTCGATCTGTTCGACTTCTACACCCCCGAGGAGTTCCGGGCGAAGAACGCGGGCCGGCTGCGCGAGAACATGCAGAAGCACCTCGCGCTGACCGACTTCGATCGGGAGATCCTCAAGGTGGCCTACCAGCACCTGGGAAGCAAGTCGGTCGAGCTGCTGCACCCGATGTACATGTACCGGCTCTTCTACGCGTACTGGAAGAGCCGGACGTCGATCAGCCTGGTTGACACGTTTGCGTCGTTCGAGCGCCTGCCGGCGCTCGACACGAGCGACATCGCGCGCGAGCTGCCGCGCGACTACACCGCCGTGCGGTTCTACTTCAACGAGTCGTTTCCGGACACCGAGGACAACAAGCTTTTCGTCATCCGGCTGCTCCAGACATTGACGGAGGCGGCCGACGTCGTGCTGCTCAATCCGGATCTGCACATCGACGACCACTGGGAGATGCCGATCCGCACGAATCCGCGCATTCACACGGTTGACCACCTGATGACGCCGCGGAACAACCTGGAGATTCAGTCGAAAGTCATCCGGGGCGCGCGCGCGTTCGTGGGGACCTACGGCGGCCTCTCGTATCTGGCGCCGATGTACGGCGTGACGTCGCTCGCATTCTTCTCGCACAGGGAGAAATTCTCGCCTCAGCACCTGGAGCTGGCCAGGCGGGTGTTCGGCAGCTTCAAGCGCGGATCCTACGTGGTGCTCGACACGAGCGACATCGACGTGCTCGGCCTGGCCTTCGGCGATCGCGGGCAATTGACGCAGGCCGTCGCCAGGACCGAGGCGGTGATCGACGGATGAGCGTGCGCGGTGTCATCCGGCGCTGGCTGGGGGTTGACGACCTGCCCGAGCGTGCGGCACGCGACGCCGCGCGCGAGACCCGGGACATGCGCGCCGTACGCGATCTCCTCCGCCAGGTGGACGAACTCCGAGGCCTCGTCCATCAGCAGTCCGCGTTCGTCGAGGAGGCCCTGCGCAGGGCGGGGTGGCAGAGCGATCAGGAGGCGGCGCAGCAGGGGGCGCTGCACCGCGCGCTGCGCGCGGCGCGCCTGCCGGGCGAGGTCATCGTCGGCCCATGGACGGGCGAGGTCGGCTTCGAGCTCCTGTACTGGATTCCCTTTCTGGGTTGGCTGGCCAGCCAGGGCGTCAGCGGTTCCCGAATGACGGTCCTGTCGCGCGGAGGCGCCGGCGTCTGGTACCGGCATCTGACGACCCGCTACCTGGACGTCCTCGACCTGATGACGCCGGACGACTTCCGCGAGCGCACGGCGGGCAAGAAGAAGCAGTACGACGACAAGCGCGATCTCGACGTGGAGCTCATCGAGAAAGCCCGTGCGAGGCTGTCGCTTCCCGACGCGCTCGTCGTCCACCCCTCGGCGATGTTCCGGCTCTTCCGCGGGTTGTGGAGCAAGCAGGCGACGGTCGAACTGGTCGAGTCGTTTGCGTCGTACCGTCCGCTCGAGCCGCCGCCGGCCGCCGATGCGTCCCCCGCGGGGCTGCCTTCGAATTACGTCGTCGCGAAGTTCTATTTCAGCCAGGCGTTTCCAGAGACGGCGGAGAACAGGGCGTTCGTCGCGGAGATGCTTCGAACGGTCAGCGCGCAGGTGCCCGTCGTCGTGCTGAACACGTCGGTACTGCTCGACGAGCATCACGACGTCCAGGTGGCCCGCGGGGGCGGACTCATCGTCGTGGACGCGCACACGGTGCCGCAGCGCAACCTCGAGCTGCAGACGCGGCTCATTGCCGGCGCACGCGGGTTCATCGGCACCTACGGCGGGTTCTCGTACCTCGCGCCGTTCTACGGAGTGCCGTCGCTGTCGTTCTTTTCCCGGCGGAACGCGTTCGAGCCGCACCACCTGGAGCTCGCCAATCGCGTCTTCGACAAGCTGCTGCCGGGAGGCTTTCTGGCGATCGACAGGCGTGCCGCAAATCTCGTCGCGCCGTCGCTCAGCCGCTGGGCTGAAGCGGCGCGGCCGCTCGCATCCGCAGAAGCATGACCGGCCTCAGGTTCCTGTTCGTGATGCAGTACCCGGGGTACCTGCGCTACTTCGACTCGGCCATCCGGCTCCTGGCCGCGCGCGGGCACCACGTGGACATCGCTTTCGACACACCGCGCAAGCAAGCGGAGGGCGCCGAGGCGCTCGAGGGCCTGGCGGGCTCGGTCGAAGTCCTCGGGCAGACTCCCGTGCGCGAAGGCCCGTGGGCCACTGTCGCAGGCGCCGTGCGCGGCACGATCGACTACGTCCGCTATCTGCACCCGACCTTTGCCGATGCGCCGTACCTCCGCGATCGGATGCGGAAGGCGCTTCCGCCCGTGTTCTCGTTTTTCGCGAGGTGGGACACGGCAAGCCGCGGAACGACCCGGGCGCTCGTCCGGATCCTGACGACGATGGAGCGCGCGATTCCGAGCAGCCGGACGATCGAAACCTTCATCGATTCCCGCAGCCCGGATGCGGTGCTGGTGACGCCGCTCGTCACCGACCGGTGCACGCAGGTGGATCTGATCAAGGGTGCGCAGGCACTGGGGATTCCCTCCGCGCTCTGCGTGGCGAGCTGGGATCACCTGACGACCAAAGGGCTGATCCGCGTGGAACCGGACCTCGTGTCGGTCTGGAACGAGGAGCAGAAGAAAGAGGCCGTGGAGTTTCACGGCACGCCGGCGGGCTCCATCGCCGTCACCGGCGCGCAGCCCTTCGATCGCTGGTTCGAGCGCGTCCCCACCGACCGGGCGGCTTTCTGCCGCAAGGTCGGGCTGGCGGCCGAGCGTCCGTACGTGCTCTTTGCCGGATCGACCGCGTCGATCTCATCGCCTGATGCCGAGCTGATATTCGTGCGCCGCTGGATCGAGGCCCTTCGGCGGGAGCCCGGGCTGGCGGGGGTGGGCGTTCTCGTCCGCCCTCATCCGTACAACTCCACGCATTGGAGCGACGTGGACTTCGCGGATCTGCCCGGCGTCGTCGTGTATCCCCGCGCGGCAAACCCGGTCAACGAGGCGGATCGCCAGGATTACTTCGACTCCCTTTTTCACAGCGAGGCCGTCGTCGGCGTCAACACGACGGCGATGGTCGAAGCCGCCATCGTGGGACGAACGGTCCACACCGTGCTGGCCGACGAGTTCAAGGACACGCAGCGCGGGACGCTCCACTTCAGGTACCTCCTGTCGGAAAACGGCGGGTTCCTCCGCGTGGCGCCGGACCTCGCCGCGCACGCGCGGCAGCTCGCCGAGACGCTGAGGACACCGGAGATCGGGCGCGAGGCGTGTGCGCGGTTCGTCGCCACGTTCATCCGTCCGCATGGCATCGGCGTCGCCTCGACTCCCACTCTCGTGGACGCGCTCGTCCGGCTCGCCTCCGGCAGGCGGTCTGCCCGGCGCGTGCCGTGGCGGCTGTACCCGCTCAGCGCGTTCCTGTGGTCGATTGGCGTCGCCGACCTGATGCGTCATCCGGATCTGTTCCGCAGGACGGTTCGGAAGCAGTTCAAGATCGTCCGCAAGCGGTACCGGAACGCGCAGAAGCGGCGGAGGCGCAGGGCGGTCGCGTCAGTGCACGTGTCGGACGAGACGCGTCCGGAGATCCCCCGCCGCAAAGTTGGTTAGTGGATAGTGGATGGTGGATAGGCCAGTCGTGAATACAGCAACCGCCGCGCCGACTTTCCGCGAGCGGCTCGAGGCGCTCCGCGCATCGCCGGCCTTCAGGAACTACCTGATGGTGCGCGAGCGGGTCGTGGAGATGCTGGCGCAGGTCGCCTCGATGCCGGATTACCGTCCGAGCGCGTACTGGGAAGAGGAGCTCGCGAACTTCGAGTACATGCTCGACGCGTCTCCGTTTGTCATCGACAAGCTCCGGCACCACACCTTTCACGTCACCGGCCTCCGCGTCCACGACTACCGGACGCATCGCGACAAGGCCCGCACCAAGCTCGCCGAGAAGCTGCACGCCCTGCAGCAGGTGGCTCCACCCGGTCTGCTCGTTCCGGAATGGCGCGAGCTTGGCGGCTTCGGCTTCGACATCGACGGCCAGCTGTACAACGTCGACACGCTCAAGTTCTTCGAGGTGCTCATCGCGCTCCACAAGGGCTCGGTGCTGCAGGAGTTCCTGGACAACGGCGAACGCCGCCTCGTCTGGGAGATCGGCGCCGGGTGGGGCGGGTTTCCCTATCAGTTCAAGTCGCTGTGCCCGAATGTGACCTACGTCATCAGCGATTTCCCCGAGCTGTTCCTGTTCTCGGCGACCTACCTGATGACGGCGTTCCCCGGCGCAAAGGTGGCGTTCTGGGGCGAGCAGCCGATCGAGCGGCTGTTCGAGCGATGGCGGGAGTACGACTTCATCCTTCTCCCCAACACGGCCCTTGCCGACGTGAAGCCGGAGCGCCTCGACCTGACAATCAACATGGTTTCGTTTCAGGAAATGACGGCGGGGCAGGTGTCGGCCTACGTCGAGCGCGCTCACGCGCTGGGCTGCCCGTTCCTCTACAGCCTGAACCGGGAAAAGTCGCCCTACAACCCCGAGATTGAAAGCGTCAGCGAGATCATCTCGCGTACCTACTGGCCGCGCGAGGTCTCCGTCTTGAGCGTGTCCTATCAGAAGATGATCGGCGACCGGCCGACGCCGACCGACTACAAGCACATCATCGGCTGGCGGCGGATTGCAAAGCAGTAGAGCGCGGGCTTGAGCCCGCGCGCAGCAGGCAGTATGCCCCGCGTCATCATCGGGTCGCCCCTTTACAACCACGCCAACGACTTCCGTGAGGCGATCGAATCGATCCTTGGTCAGACCTACGCCGACTTCGCGCTGGTTCTCGTCGACGATTGCTCGACCGATGCCACTCCCGAGATCGCGCGCGAGTACGCGGGGCTCGACCCTCGCGTCACGTATCTCGTCAACCCGCAGCGGCTCGGGCTCGTGGACAACGCGCGCCGCGCCTTTGCCGTCGCGTGCGAGCGCCATCCCGAGGCCGAGTATTTCGCCTGGGCGAGCGATCACGACCTGTGGCATCCACGCTGGCTGCAGGCGCTGGTGGAGGCGCTCGATCGATATCCCGAGGTCGTTCTCGCGTATCCCTTGAACCGCCGCATCGGCCCGTCCGGCGAGCTGCTGGCCAGAAAGCCCTGGAGCTTCGATACCCTCGGCATCACCGATTCCTGGAAGCGGCTCAATCTCAGCATCGTCAAGATGTCGGCGGGGAACATGGTGTACGGCTTGTATCGCATCCCGCTCCTCGCCCGGGCGGGCGTGTATCGCCGTGTGCTGGTGCCGGATCGGCTGCTGATGACCGAGCTGGCGGTGTACGGCCAGTTCAAGCAGGTCCCGGAAGTCTTGTGGTTCCGGCGCTGGTACGGCCGGATCTTCAGCCTGGGCCGCCAGCGGAAGACGTTCTTCCCCGAAGGCCGGCCGTTGTACATGTATGCGCCCTGGTGGGTCAGCCACGGCGTGAGTCTCTTCTGGACCTTCGGCGTGCAGAAGCGGGGCATGCCGGCCGTCACGGGAGCCGCCGGCGCGATCCTCGGGCTGAAGTACCTGGTGTTCAGCGGCCTGTTCCATGCCTGGCAGACGCTGCGCGCGTGGCGGATTGGCCTGCTCGAACGGCTCGGGGCCATCAGGCCGTATGAGCGTCGCCTGCGGCTCGTGACGCGCGAGGTCGTCAGGCGCGGGGTCGTTGACTGGACGTCGAGTCACACGAAGCACTACGTCGGCGCGAAGGCACGGAGGCGCGCCATGTCGCGCGTCAAGAAAGGCGTGAAGCGCGCGGCGTTCCAGTCCGTCCGGCGGCCCGGCCTGGCGCTGCTCCGGCGCCTGCGCGAAATCCCCCTCGTGCGCAGCCGCGTCGTCCCCTCGCTCCTCAGGCAGGAGCTGGATCAGATTCCTGCCGCCCCGATCGTCGCGGCGCTCGAACGGGAGCTCGATCGAGTCGGCAAGTCGTCCGCGCCGATCCTCGTCGGGCCCTGGGTCTCCGAGGTCGGCTTCGAGCTGTTGTACTGGATTCCGTTCCTCACCTGGGCGGTGAAGGCCTTCGGCCTCCAGGACCGCCGGATGGTCGTCGTGTCGCGCGGCGGCGCCCGCCTGTGGTATCAGCACCTGACGACCGAGTACGTGGACGTGTTCGACCTGATGACCGTCGAGGAGTATCGCGCCTACAGCGAGGAGCGCTGGTCGGACAAGGGCCACCAGAAGCAGTTCGACGTCACCGACGTCGAACGCAGGATCCTCGGTCTTACCCGCACCAGGCTCGGCCTCGGCGAGACCCAACTGCTGCACCCGTCGCTGATGTACAAGCTCCTGCGCTACTACTGGTACGAGAAGGCGCCCGCCGGCCTCCTCACCAAGCACACCGAATACCGCCGGCTGCCGGCGGTCGAGCGAGGCGACGCGTTGAAGGATCTGCCGAGCGACTACGTGGCCGTCCGGTTCTATTTCCGCCCGTCGTTCCCCGACACGCCCGAGAACCGGCGCTTTGCCGCCGGCGTGATCCGCGCGCTCAGCCGCGATGTCCCGGTGGTGCTCCTCAACACGGGGCTCGACCTGGACGATCACGAGGATCTGCAGGTTCCCGGCGGCATGGGTGTGCACACGGTTGAACGGCTGATGACTCCGCAGGGCAACCTGGAGATGCAGACCCGCATCGTTGCGAACGCGCGCGCGTTTGTCGGCACCTACGGGGGGCTCGCCTACCTCGGGCCGCTGTACGGCGTGCCGTCGGTCGGCTTCTATTCGCACGAATCGGAGCTCGTGCCCGCGCATCTCGACGTCGGATGGCGGCTGGGCAAGGTGACCGGCGCTCCGCTCTCGACGATCGACGTGAAGGGGGCCGGAATGCTGCGGCTGCTCTTCGGCGCTGGCGAGCTAGACTGGGCCGGGGGGAGCAGGCAGCGGACAGCAGGCGGCAGCGCAGTAGGCAGACTGTAGACCGTAGACTTGTAGGCCGAAGACAGAACGGATGATCCTCAGATACAACGAACTGGCGCAGTATCGGAAGAAGGTGGCCATGGTCGATGGCGCCTTCGATCCGCTCCATCACGGGCACGTCGAGTATTTCAGCAGGGCGCGGCAGGTCGGCACGCCGCTGCTCTGCAACATCGCGCCCGATTTCTACACGAGCGCGAAGCACCCGCCGCTGCTTCCGGCCCAGAACAGGGCCATCGTGATCGACGCGTTGAAGCCGATCGACTACACGCACGTCAGCCCGGTGGACACGGAGACAGTCCTGCGCGAGCTCCAGCCCACTCACTACATCAAGGGGAACGACTGGGAGGGCAAGCTGCCCCCGGAGCAGGTGAAGATCTGCGAGAAGGAAGGCATTCAGATCGTCTATCTCGACACGGTGCGTGACTCATCGACGCAGCTCCTCAAGGCATTCCAGACCGGGCACAACGGCAAGGCCGACGTCACGGCTTTCGAGAACTTGGTGTTCTCGCAGAAGCGCGTCGAGGCTACGCACTACGACCAGGACTACTGGACCGCGGAGTGGCGGCAGGCTGGCAACGTCTACACTGTCGAGAAGCGCCGCGAGATCGAAGGGCGCCACCCGCTCGTCATCAAGGAAGTGTTCACCCCGGCACGCGTGCTCGACGTCGGGTGCGGCCCCGGCATCCTGATGTATCTGCTGCACGAGGTCGGCGTCGTGGCCGACGGTGTCGATCCGGCGCCGGGCATGCGCGAGATGGCGCCGCCCGAAGTGCGCGATCGCATCTTCATGGGAGGCGCGAATACCCCGGACATCCCGTCGAACCGCTACGACCTGGTGATCTGCCGGGAGGTGTTCGAGCACATGACCGTGCTCGAGGTGCGGGACGCGGTGCGCAACATCTGCCGCATGTCATCCCGCTTCGCCTACGCGACGACACGGTTCCATCAGAATCCGCATTCGCTGCTCGACGTGAGCACGCAAGACGAGCTCGACCCGTCGCACATCACGATGATGAACAAGGATCTGCTCCGGCTGTTCTTCGTGCTGGAAGGATTCCGTCAGCGGAAAGACCTGGAAGACCGCATCGACTGGATGGGGAAGGGGCGGGTGTTGGTGTACGAGAAGTGGGCAGGGGACAGGGGGCAGGGGGCAGCGGGGCAGGGGGCAGGGGAGGAGACCAGATGACCCGGCAGATCATCATCGCCAATCGCGTCATCAACGACGACAGCGAGGCATACGTCATCGCCGAGATCGGCCATAACCACCAGGGCAGCCTGAAGACGGCCAAGGAGCTGTTTCAATCGGCGGCCGAGTGTGGTGTGGCGGCGGCCAAGCTGCAGAAGCGCGACAACCGGTCGCTCTATACGCGGGAGATGTTCGACAAGCCGTACGACAACGAGAACAGCTTCGGGGCGACCTACGGCGAGCACCGCGAAGCGCTGGAGTTCGGCAAGAGCGAGTACGAGGAGCTCCAGGCGGAGGCCGACCGGCTTGGCCTTGCGTTCTTCTCCACGGCGTTCGACATGAAGAGCGCCGATTTCCTGGCCCAGCTCGGCGCCCAGGCGTACAAGATCGCGTCCGGCGATCTCAAGAACACGCCGCTCCTGAAGCACGTCGCCAAGCTCGGCAAGCCGATGATCGTCAGCACCGGCGGCGGGACCCTCGACGACGTCCAGCGCGCGTACGACACGGTCATGCCGATCAACCCGCGGCTCTGTCTACTGCAATGTACCTGCGGGTACCCGGCGGAGTTCGCCGAGCTCGACCTCCGCGTCATCGCCACGTACCGCGAGCGGTTTCCGGAAGTCGTCATCGGCTACTCGGGGCACGACAACGGGATCGCGATGCCGCTTGCCGCCTACATGCTCGGGGCACGCGTGATCGAGAAGCACTTCACGCTGAACCGGGCGATGCGCGGCACCGACCACAGGTTCTCGCTCGAGCCGGTCGGCATGCGGAAGATGATTCGCGACCTGCAGCGCACGCGCATGGCGCTCGGCGACGGCCGGAAGAAGGTCTACGCGAGCGAGGCCAGCCCGGTCCTCAAGATGGGCAAGAAGCTCGTGGCGGCGCGGGATCTGCCTGCGGGCCACGTCCTCTCCGTGGCCGACATCGCGATCAAGAGCCCGGGAGACGGGCTCGCGCCGTACTACCTGGATCAGATCGTCGGCCACAGCCTGACCCGCGACCTGCGAGCCGACGAGGCCCTCACGCTCGACCTGCTCCAGCCGGCCTCCGGCGCGGGCCGCTCGACTGCGCGCGTGTGAGCGGCCGCTTCGGACTCGACGGCCGGATTGCAGTCGTCACCGGCGCGCTCGGCAACCTCGGGCCGGTGTGGATCGAAGGGCTGCTCGAGGCCGGAGCCACCGTCGCCGGGCTCGACCTGCCCGGTGCCGCACCCAACGCGGCGTTCGCGCGGATGCAGGCGGCCTTCGGCGAGACCAGGCTGGCGCTCTTCGGCGCCGACGTGACCGATCGCGCCGCGATGCTGTCGGCCCGCGACGAGATTGCGGCCCGCTTCGGCGCCCCTCACGTGCTCGTCAACAACGCCGGCATCGATTCGCCGCCGTCGGCCTCGGGCGGAGGCGCCCGCCTCGAGGACATCCCGCTCGACGTCAATCGCCGCATCTTCGAGGTCAATACGCTGGGGCTCTTCCAGGCGACTCAGGTCTTCGGCGCCGGGATGGTCGCCGCGCGCAGGGGCTCGATCATCAACATCGGCTCGCTCTACGCCTCGGTCGCGCCCGATCCGCGCTTCTACGATCACATCAAGAGCGACCCGCCCTTCCTGAAGCCGCCTGCCTACGGCGCCTCGAAAGCGGCCGTCGTGAACCTGACGAAGTATCTGGCCACGGCGTGGGGACCCTATGGCGTGCGCGTGAACGCGCTGTCGCCAGGCGGCGTCCTGGGCGGCCAGGACGAGCCGTTCAAGCGGAAGTTCGGCGACCGCGTTCCCCTGGGCCGCATGGCGGTGTATGAGGACCTCATCGGACCGCTGCAATTCCTCGCCTCCGACGCCTCGGCCTACGTCACGGGGATCGAGCTGCGCGTCGATGGAGGCTTCACGGCGTGGTAGGCAGGTGGTCGTGACGACAGGAGCAAGCCGGCCATGAGCGTGGACTCGAGCGGCGCCCGCAGACCGCTCGCCGTACGGGCGGGCCTCGTCGTGATGAACGGATCGATGAAAGTCGTTCGTCACGGGACACGCATCCGCAGTTACGTGCGCCGCTTCGTGCGGTTCGTCTTGCAGGGGCTGCGGGTCGTTCGGCACGCGTTGCTCCGCGTCAGGCAGTCGTGGAAGGGTTTCCGCTACCGGAGCCGATGGACCCGATGGGGCGGCGCTGCGTGGAGAACCGCGGCGTTCGTGAAGGCGCCGCGCGAGACGCGCGAGCGGCGCCTTCTCGCGGAGGCCTACACGTCAAAGCTGACGTTCGCCGAGTTGTCGAAAGATCGGGGGTTCCGCCTGCTGCCGCCGGATCACTTCGGCGACATGGCCGGCGTCATCGCCACGTGCCGGCGGCTGTTCGAGAGCAAGGTGGCCCGCCGCGATGCCGTTGCCGGCTCGCGAGGCGACGCGCCGGACGGGCATCTCCGCGTCCGCGAGACGAAGGGCGAGTACCTCCGCAACCTGCTGAGCAACGACGACCTGCAGAATCATCCCGCGCTGGTTGACTTCGCACTGAGCGACGCGGCCATGGGCATGGCCACCAGCTACCTCGGCACCATCCCGTATCTCAACCGGGTAGACCTCCTCTACTCGGTGCCCCGACCGGGCGACGAGAAGGTGTCGAGCCAGTTGTTTCACGTCGATCCGGAAGGGCTGACGCAGGTCAAGTTCTTCATCAACGTCTTCGACGTGGACGAAGCCGAGGGTCCGTTCACCTTCATCCCGGCGGACGAGACGGCACGCGTGATCCGCGAGGTCGGTGCGCTCCGGCGAAAGCTCGGCAAGCAGCACGCCGGACGCTACCTGGACGACGAGATCGCCGCCGTGGGCGCGACCGACGCCATCGTCCGCGTCAAAGGACCTCAGGGGTCGGGGGTTGCCGTCGATACGTCGCGCTGCCTCCATCTGGGCAGTCGAGTTGCGCCGGGAACGTTCCGCCTGTGCCTCTACGTTCAGTACTGCACGACGCGCGAGCGTGGAAACGCCTTCGACGTCGAGCGGTTCCGGAACGATCCCGTTCGTCACCTCGCCATCCGGCACTCCCTCGCTTCAAGAGGGAAAGGCGTGTCGGCGCCGCACCAGATGGGCGGCATGTCTTAAGCGTGCGCATTCTCGTCCACGTCACCCTCACCACGATGCTCCGGCACTTCGAGTCGGTGCTGCTGTCGCTCGCCGACCGGGGGCACACGGTGCGGATCGCCTCGCCCGTCCGAAAATCGAAGGCCCCGCCTCTCCCGGCGCTGGAAGCGCACCGGAACATCTCGTTCATCACCGCCCCGGACGGCCGGAGCGATCACTGGAAGGACCGGATCGCCGATCTGCGCGTGCTCAGGGATTACCTGCGGTACCTCGAACCGCGCTTTGCCCACTCTCCGAAGCTGCGAAGCAGAGCCGCCCGCAGGATGGCCCACGTGACGACACGCGGCGAATGGGGGCACCTGGTGGCGCGCTGCCCACGTTGTCACGAGCGCCTCATCGACGACGAAGTGGGGCGCATGCTCCACGGGTTTCGGCACGCGGGGCTGACGAGTCTCGCGGCCCTGCTCGCGTCTACCGAAGAGCTCGTGCCGAGCGACAGCGGCCTCGAGGCGTTCCTGCGAGAGCAGCAACCCGACGTCCTGCTGATCACGCCCCTCATCATGAGCGGTTCGCAACAGCCGGATTTCGTCAAGAGCGCCAAAGCGCTCGGCGTGCCGGTCGTGTTTCCCGTGTTCAGCTGGGACAACCTGTCCACCAAGGGGCTCGTGCAC
>DASTDQ010000721.1:0-8137 GCA_035710305.1 Vicinamibacterales bacterium
ATCCTCCAGGGAAAATGACTCCCGACCCCCTTTTCAATAAATGACTCCCGACCCCATTTCATACAACGCGATCGCCGCGGCCGTCGCCACGTTCACCGAGTCGATTCCCGCGGCCATCGGGATCCGGGCGCGGTGACTGCACGCGGCCATCGCTTCGGGCGTCAGCCCTTCACCTTCATGCCCCAGCACGATCGCAATCCGGCTGTCGCCGAGCCTCTGTGCCGCCGCTCGTACTGATGCGTCGGCAGCCGGCGTCATCGCGACCGTTGTCCATCCCGCGCCGCTAAGCGCGTCCAGCACGGCCGGCCACGGCTCGGCCGCCGCGAACGGCATCGAGAGCGAGGCGGCCATCGACGTCCTGATCGACTTGCGGTAGAGAGGATCGGCGCAGTCCGATTGGAGCAGAACGCCACCCGCGCCGAACGCGGAGGCGTTGCGGAAGATCGCCCCCACGTTGTCGGCGTTGCCCACCCGCTCGAGCACCACGATCCGGCGTGCCGCGTCCGCCACCTCGCGCCAGTGCCTGGCAGGAGGACGCACGCCAATCGCAAGGCACCCCCGGTGAAAGTTGAACCCGGCCACGCCGTTCATGACCTCCTGCGTCACGACGAAGACGGGCAGCGCCGGGCGGCCCGCGACGAGGTCGCCGATCGAGGCCAGGGCCGGCTCGGTGACCAGCACTGCGCGCGTCTCGAGTCGAGAACGGGCGAGCAGGCGCCTGACGACGAGCCGCCCTTCGGCGACGAACAGACCCAGACGCGTGAGCAATTCAGGGTCCGGCACGCCGCGGAACGCCGATAGCCGCTCGTCGTCGATGGCCTCGATCCGTACAACCCCCACGGGAGCATCGTACTCGCGGGCCCGGGGCTCGGCACTGGGACGAAATTCGTGACGAAGCGCTGGTTCTCGGTGACGAAACGCGTGATGAGCGTGTCAGACACACTCACGTCTGGTGATGAGCGTGGCTTGACGTGAAGCGTAACCCGGCCCAAAGTGCATGGATGGGCCGCCGCCCCCCCCAGATCCGGCTGCTTCACGTTTTCGGCGTCGCCACGGTGCTCGGCATCCTGACGGGACTGCAGGCGTACAACTACGTCGCGCTCTTCGAGGAGCGAAAGCAGCCGTTCAACGTACTCCTCCTGCTCAACCTGACCTACTGGTACTCATGGGCCGTGCTCGTCCCGGGCATCCTCTGGGTGGCGCGGCAGTACCGGTTCGGGCGGCAGACGTGGCCGCGCGCCGCGCTGGTCCACCTCCTGGGTGTCGTGGGGTTTACGGCGGCCCACGTGGTCCTGGCCACGTCGGCTCGCGGCGTCATCCTGACGCAGCTCACCGAGCGGTCCTTCGACTGGCTGATGTACTTCCAGAACAGGTTCCTGCTGAACTTCGACTGGGAGATGATGACCTACTGGGCGCTGGTCGGCCTCAGCCACGCGCTCGAATACCGTCGCGAGTCGCAGGAGCGCGAGCTGACCGCGGCGCAGCTCCAGATGCAGCTCGCCGAAGCGCAGCTCGAGGCGCTGCAGCGCCAGCTCCACCCGCACTTCCTCTTCAACACGCTCAACACCATCTCGGCGCTCATGCACAAGGACGTGCATGCCGCCGACGACATGCTGGTGCGGTTGAGCGACCTGCTGCGCCTCACGCTCGAGCGCGTCGGCACGCAGCAGGTGACGCTCAAGGACGAAATCGACTTTCTCCGGAAGTACTTGGAAATCGAGCAGACCCGCTTCGGGGATCGGCTCCAGGTGAACATCGACGTCGAGCCCGACGCGCTCGACGCGCTCGTCCCCAATCTCGTTCTTCAGCCACTCGTCGAGAACGCGCTGAGGCACGGGATCGCGCCGAGGATCAGCGGCGGCCGCATCGATGTCACCGCCCGCGACGCCGGAGATCGCCTGATCCTGTGCGTGCGCGACGACGGCGTCGGCCTGCCGGCCGACAAGATGAGCGACCTTCACTCAGGCGTTGGGCTCTCCAATACGCGTTCGCGCCTCGAGACTCTCTATGGCGACCGCCACCGATTCGAGTTCGAGACTCCCTCTGGCGGCGGCTTGGTAGTCACGGTCGAGATCCCGTTGGTACGCGAGCCGGAAGATCGCATGGAGAGCGTGGCATGAGTCGCATCCGAACCCTGATCGTTGACGATGAGCCGATCGCGCGGGAGCGCGTGCTCTCGCTTTTGCAGCAGGAGGAAGACGTCGAGGTCGTCGGTCAGTGCGGCGACGGCGCCCAGGCGGTCGCCGCCATCCAGCATCAACTGCCCGATCTCGTGTTCCTCGACGTGCAGATGCCCGGCGTGGACGGCTTCGGCGTCATCGAGGCCATCGGCCCCGAGAAGATGCCGTCAGTCGTGTTCGTCACCGCCTACGACGAGTACGCCCTGCGCGCGTTCGAAGTGCACGCCCTCGACTACCTGCTGAAGCCGTTCGGGCGGGACCGGTTCCGCCAGACGCTCTCGCACGCGCGGGCGCACCTGGAGCGCCGCCGCGCCGGCGACCTGGGCCGCCGCCTCCTCGCGCTCGTCAGCGACATCAAGCCGGAAGCCCCCAAGCTCGAACGCCTGATCGTCAAGTCCGGCGGACGCGTGTTCTTCCTCCGCACCGAGGACCTCGACTGGATCGAGGCCGCCGGCAACTACGTGCGGCTCCACATGGGCGAAGAGTCGCACCTGTTCCGCGAGACGATGAACCGCATGGAATCGCGGCTCGATCCGAAGCGCTTCGTCCGCATTCACCGCTCGCGCATCGTCAACACCGAGCGCATCAAGGAGCTGCAGCCGTGGCTCGGCGGCGAGCACGTCGTCGTGCTGCGCAACGGCGCGCGGCTGCCGCTCAGCCGGGGATACCGGGACAAGCTGCAGGATCAGCTGGGCAAGGGATACTGAAGGCCCCAGGGCCCAGGCCTCAGGCCTGTCTCAGGCCTCAGACCTAGCCCAGCCCTGGGCCCTGAGGCCTGAGTCCTGAGGCCTGAGGCCTATTCTTAGTGCACCGGCACGAGCCGTTTGAGCTCTTCGAACCAGTTCAGCACGATGGTGATCTGCTCCGCGGGCCGCCCGGACGAATCAGGGGGCAGAACGGTTACGAACGTGCCGTCGGGCATGATGTCGTAGCCTCGGCCTGGCCCGCCGATCTGCACCCGCAGACCGCGAACGGGACTTGGTTTGCCGACGAACCCCGATGTGGGATCGATGTCCACAACCACGACTTCGTTGGCCGGCCGAACGATGTAAAAAAGGCGCTTACCATCAGGCAGCGACCAGACTGGGTCAAAACCGTTGGAGCTTGATGCAGATGCTTGGAATTTGCGACCCGTTGGGGGAAATGGCTGGACGAAGACGTGGAAGTTGGTCGTCCCGCGGCTGAGTTCGGAAGACGCGTAGGCGAACCACTGGCCACTGGGGTGGAACGCCGTAAAACGCTGGTTCGAGTCGGGAAGTTCGACCAAGGGTTTTGGCGACCCGCCGCCTTCCGACAACGTCCAGAGGTCGGCGATACCCGCGGGCCCACCAAACTTCAGAAAGGCCAGTATCCCCCCCTTGGACCACGCTTCCGGTCTGAATGAGAATCCCGCCTCGGGCTTCGCGAGACGTTCGGCGGGCTTCCCGTCGGCCTGCTGTGTGAACAGGGCGAGGTCCCCCTCGCGGTCTGACTGAAACGTCACGTGCTTCCCGTCGGGCATCCAGATGGGAGACGTGTTCCTCCCCTCGAACGTCAGGCGCCGCGGTTCGCCGCCGCTCTTCAGCGCGTAGATCCAGACCGCGGCCTCCCGTCCATCGTCGGTGCCCACGACGAGCTGCGAGCCGTCGGGCGAGACACGAGGATGTTGCCACTCCCGAGCCTGCAGCGGGAGCGGCTCGGTCGTGCCGTTTCGATGGAACAGCGCGAGCCGAAGCTGGGTGGCGGAGCCTAACCCTCTCACGTACGCGAGCGTTCCAGCGTTGGACCATGCAATCTGCGCCGAAGCGCCGGTGCTGGCGGGGTTCGCCGAGCGCACGATCCCGTCCTCGACAGGCACTGCGCGGCCTCGCTTTTCGAGACTGACGGGATCGAACGCGACGGCCATGAGGGTTCCGCCAACGGCGTACATCAGGTGCCCCGTCGGCAGGTAACGAGCCGCGCTCCCGTTTTCCACGATCACCTTGGGCTCGCCGGACGCAAGTGATTGCACGACGACACGCGCCTTGTCCCAGCGGTCCGCTCCCAGCCCCTGCGCGATCGTATACAGCACTGCAGTGCCGCCGTTCAGGAGTTGAGGGCCATCCCAGACCTCTCCCGGCCTTGAGGCGATCAGCGTCTCGGGTTCCCCGCCGTTTTCCGAAACTCGCTGGATGCCACCTCCGCCCGTCGCGAAGACGATGCTCTCGCCATGCCAGCTCAAGCCGAGGGGATAGTTCGTCCTGCACAGCGGCAACGTCATACCGCCGTCGACGGCGACTTTCTTCAGCATCAGGTCGTTTCGCGACCAGAAGACGATCCACGATCCGTCCGGAGAAAACAGGGGATAGTGAGCCTCGACGTCTTTGTCCGTAATCGCCCGGGCCTCCGTCTTTGCGAAATCGTGCAGAAAGAGCTGGCCGCCAGCCGTATAGGCGAGGCGCGTTCCATCCGGTGAAACGTCCAGCACCTTGGACTGCCTGAGTTGCCGCTCCTCGGGAATGGCGATCGGGAAGCGGACAACGGCCGGGGGACCTGGACGCACAAGGTACCAGGTCAAAGCACTCGCGATCGCGCCCGCGACGATCGCCGAAACGAGGATCGGAATCGTGCGTCTCCACAACGGCCGCGCGACCGCGGCAGTTGTCATGGCAACTGGCAACTCGGCGGAGGTGACTGGCTGAGCGATCGCCTCCTCAATCGCGATCCTGGCGTCGCCCACGTGCTGGCATCGACGTCGAGGGTCTTTCTGGAGGCACGACCGCAGCAAGGCTCGCGCAGCCGCGGGCGTGTCCGCCGGCAACGCCGTCCAGTCTGGCTCGCTCTTCACGACGTTCGCCAGAATGTCGGTGACGGTGTCACCTGGAAACGCTTGTCTTGCCGCGAGCGACTCGTACAGGACACAGCCAAGAGCCCAGATGTCCGTTCGCCGATCCACTGAGCGGCCACGCGCCTGTTCCGGACTCATGTACGCCGCGGTGCCGAGAATGACTCCTCGCTGTGTGGCGGCTGCGGTGATGGTGGGGGATTCGGAAACGCCGGCGTCCGTCTGATCGCCTCCTGCAAAAGCCTTGGCAAGACCAAAGTCCAGTACCTTCACCCTGCCATCCGGCGTGATCTTCACGTTCGCCGGCTTCAGATCTCGATGGATGACGCCATGCTCGTGGGCTGCTTCCAACCCTTCCGCGATGGCTTTCGCGACGCCGAGCGCTTCGTCCACCGGAAATGGGCCCTGGACGATTCGCTCCGCTAGCGTTTCTCCGGGCACGAGTTCCATGACGAGAAACTTCTGCGCGCCGGACTCTTCCAACCCATGGATCGTCGCGATGTTGGGATGGTTCAACGAGGCCAGAAGGCGGGCTTCACGCTCGAACCGCGCAACACGCTCCTCGTCCTTGGCAAAAGCCTGAGGAAGAAGCTTGATCGCGACGCTGCGCCCCAGCTTCCCGTCTGTGGCCTGATACACCTCGCCCATGCCCCCCGTTCCCAGGTGCGCGGTGATCTCGTAGTGTGCGAGACGGGTTCCAATCATGAGGTCAGCAATAACCGGGGGAATCCTATCCCGAATCCCGACTCCCGAGCCCAGGATCCCGGACTACAATTCGCCGCATGCCCCGCTCGATCGTGTGCGCAGTGGCCGTGTGCGCATGTCTCGGCGCCGGTTCCGCCTCGGCGCAGAACGCCGACGTCGTTCTCCTGAACGGGAAGATCGTCACCGTCGACGCGCAGAACTCGGTGAGCGAGGCGCTGGCCGTTCGCGACGGACACATCGTCGCCGTCGGCAGGTCTTCTGAGATTCGCGCGCTTTCCGGTCCCCGCACGCGCATCGTCGATTTGCAGGGGCGAACGGTCATCCCCGGCCTGATCGATTCGCATCTCCACGCCATCCGCGCGGCTCTGAGCTTCAGCACCGAGGTGAACTGGATCGGCGTCCGTTCGCTCGAGGAGGCGTACGGGCGCATCAGGGCCGCCGCGCGCACGATGAAGCCGGGCGCCTGGCTGATCGTTGCCGGAGGATGGAACGTCCAGCAGTTCGAGGAGAACCGCCGGCCCACGCAGGCCGAGCTCGTGGCCGCCGCGCCGAACAACCCGGTGTACGTGCAGCAGGGTTACAGCTGGTCGATGCTCACGCCGCTGGCGCACAAGACGCTCGGCATCTCGAGCGATGCCGACCTGCCCGCCGGTGCTCGTCTCGAGCGCGACAGCAACGGCGCGCTCACGGGGGCGGTGACTGGGGGGCAGCCGGCCATCGTGGCGCTCTTCGACCGCCTGCCGAAGCCGACCTTCGATCAGCAGGTCGAAGGCACCAAGGCCTTCTTCCGCGAGCTGAATCGCCTGGCGATGACGGGCGCGGGCGATCCCGGCGGCAACAACCTGATGGCGAACGACTACCAGGCGCTCTTCAAAGTGTGGCGCGACAAAGCCATGACCGTGCGTGTCGCATATACGCTGAACGGTCAAACGCCCGGCAAGGAATTCGAGGAGCTCCGAAGCCTGACGGAGCTGCTGCCCATGGGTTTCGGCGACGACATGCTGCGCTTCAACGGCCTTGGCGAGCGCATCACCGTCGCGATGAACAACAACAACGCCCCCTCGCAGGCCGACAAGGACGCCTACTACCGCATCGTGAAGTGGGCCGCCGAGCGCGGGATGTCGTTGACGATGCACTGGGGGAGCGACGCGTCGGTCGATCACCTGCTGTCGATCTTCGAGCGCGTGAACGCGGAGATCCCGATTGCGCCGCTGCGCTGGTCGATTGCCCACCTGAACGACGCCTCGGTCCCGACGCTCCGCCGGATGAAGGCCCTCGGCGTGGGATGGACCATGCAGGACGCGATGTATTTCGGGGGAGAGCCGTTCATCAAGCAGTCCGGCCTCGAAGCGGCGAGACGCACGCCGCCGGTCGAGACCGCTCGCAAGATTGGCGTCGTCGTCGGCGCGGGCACCGACGCGCATCGGGTTGCCTCCTACAATCCCTTCACCGCCCTTCAGTGGCTGCTCGACGCCAAAACGGTCGGGGGAGTCGTGATGCGAGGACCGGAAGAGATCCCCAGCCGCATCGACGCCCTCCGCTTCTACACGACCGGCAGCGCCTGGTTCTCCTTCGACGACGACACGCGCGGATCGCTGGAGGTGGGGAAGCTCGCCGACCTGGCCGTGCTGAGCGGGGACTATCTGACCGTCCCGATCGACCGAATCGGGGGCCTCGAGTCGCTTCTCACGATGGTCGGCGGGCGCATCGTCTATGGCGCGGGGCCGTACGCGGCACTCGAGAAGCAACCGTAGGCCCCATGGATCTTCGGCTCACCGACAAAGTGGCCATCGTCACCGGCGCCAGCAAAGGCATCGGCCGCGCCATCGCACAGACGCTTGCCGCCGAGGGGATGCACGTCGCGCTCGTGGCGCGATCGCGGCGGCAGCTCGAGGAGCTGGCGTCGACGCTCGGCAGGCCGAGCCTGGTGCACGACGCCGATCTGAAGACGCCCGACGCTCCGGCCGGCGTGGTTGCCGCCACGATCGCGCGGTTCGGCCGGCTCGACGTTCTCGTCAACAACGCCGGCTCCACGATACGGGGCGACTTCCTGTCGCTGTCGGATGACGACTGGTCCGACGGGTTCGGCCTGAAGTTCTTCGGCGCGATGCGCCTGAGCCGCGCGGCCTGGCCGCACCTGCGCTCGTCGGCCGGCGCCATCGTCAACATCGTGGGGATCGGCGGCCGGACCGGCTCGGCCGAGTTCGCGATCGGCGGCGCGGTGAACGCGGCGCTGCTGAACCTCACGAAGGTCCTGGCGGATCGAGGGGTGAGAGACGGCGTGCGGGTCAACGCGATCAACCCGGGCGGCATCGCGACCGACCGGTTGCAGACGCGCCTGAAGGCGTTCGCGGCCGAGCGCAACGTGGACCTACCCGCCGCCGAACGGGAGATGGCTCGCGCGCTCGGCGTCGCGCGCTTCGGTCAGCCGGACGAGATCGCGCGGCTG
>DASTDQ010000722.1:0-5483 GCA_035710305.1 Vicinamibacterales bacterium
TCCGTCGCGGACACGGCGGGCGGTCTTCGGCGCAAGCCCCAGCAGGGCGCGGATGGCGGCGCCAGTCCGGCTGCGTGCTCTGAGCTCGAGGACCTGGCCGAGCAGCACGAGCGTGACGATCACGGCGGCGGCCTCGAAGTAAACGTCCACGGTGCCGTGATGGCCGCGGAACGACGCGGGAAAGATGCCTGGGACGAGCGTCGCGATGACGCTGTAGTCGTAGGCCACGCCGACGCCCATCGCGATCAACGTGAACATGTTGAGGTTACGGTTGACGAGCGATTCCCAGCCGCGGACGAAGAACGGCCAGCCGCCCCACACCACGACGGGCGTCGCCAGCAGCAGCTCAACCCACGCAAGCCGCGTCGGTGTCAGCGCCTGGTCGAGCGGCTGTCCGGGAATCAGATCGCGCATCGCGATCAGCACGAGCGGCACGGTCAACGCCGTACTGACCTTGAACCGCCGCGTCATGTCGACGAGCTCGACGTTCTCCGGTTCCTCCACGCTCACCGTCATCGGCTCGAGCGCCATGCCGCAGATCGGGCAGCTCCCGGGTCCGTCGCGCACGATCTCCGGATGCATCGGGCAGGTCCACTTGCCGCCCGGGCGTGCGGGAGCGACGTCCACTCGCGGCGGCTCGTGGTGGTGCATCCCCTGGGGCGGCGGCGCTCCGGGGGACAGATAGCGTTCCGGATCCTGCTGGAACTTCTTCAGGCACCCCGCACTGCAGAAGGCGTAGCGCGTGCCCTTGTAGTCAATCTGGTGCGGGCTGTCCGGCGACACGCGCATGCCGCACACGACGTCCTTGAGGACGGCGCCGTCCGACTTCTTGATCAACGTGATCGGCTGGTTCATGAGGCCATCCCCGAGACCGTCAGGCGTCCCTTGCGCAGCGCCCGGATCTTCATGATGTAGAAGATGACGGGCGTGATGATGAGCACATGGATCGTCGACGTGATCATGCCACCGATGATCGGTGCGGCAATCGGCTTCATCACGTCGGACCCGACGCCCGTGCTCCACATGATCGGCAGCAGGCTCGCCATCACGACCGTGACCGTCATCAACTTCGGCCGCAGCCGCAGAACAGAACCGTCGATGGTGGCCTGAAGAACGTCGGCGGCCGTGATCTCTCCGGCGCCCAGCCGCTTGTCGAGCGCCTCGTGCAGGTAGACGACCATCACGACGCCGGTCTGCACCGCGACGCCGTACAGCGCGATGTACCCCACCCAGACGGCCACGGAGAAGTTGTAGTCGAGCAGCCACTGCAGGATGACCCCGCCCGTCATCGCGTACACGACCGACAGCATCACGATGGTCGCCTCCGAGGCGGAGCGGAAGGTCATGTACAACAGCATGAAGATGATGACGAAGACGAGCGGAATCAGGACCTGCAGCCGCTCGCGTGCCCGGACCTGGAACTCGTATTGCCCGGTCCACTGCAGCGTGTATCCGGGTGGAAGGCGAAGCGCACCGGCGATGGCCGCCCTCGCGGCGTCCACGTATCCGCCGACGTCGCGCGTGGCGGTGTCCACGTAGACGTAGCCGGCCAGCTGCGCGTCCTCGTCGCGGATCATCGCCGGGCCGGTGGTCAGCGAGACCTCGGCGAGCTGGCCCAGCGGGACGGCCGCCCCTGACGGCGTCTTGACGAGGACACGCCGCAGCGCCGGGATGCTCTCGCGGAACTCGCGCGCATAGCGGACGTTGACCGGGTAGCGCTCGCGCCCCTCGATCGTCTGCGTGATGTTCTCGCCGCCGAGGGCGGACTGAATCACGTCCTGGACGTCCTCGATCGTCAGGCCGTAGCGCGCGATCGCCTGCCGATCGATGCGGATGTCGGTGAAATACCCCTGCGCGACGCGCTCGGCATAGACGCTGCGCGTGCCGGGCACCTGCCGGAGAATGCGCTCGATCTCCCGGCCGAGCCCCTCGATCACGGTCAAGTCGGCGCCGAGGACCTTGATGCCGACCGGCGTCTTGATCCCGGTCAGCAGCATATCGAGCCGGTTGCGAATCGGCTGCGTCCACACGTTGGGGAAGCCCGGAAACTGCAGCGATTCGTCCATTTCGGCCTGCAGGCTCTCGAACGTCACGCCGGGCCGCCACTCGGCCCGCGGCTTGAGCAGCACGGTCGTATTGACCATGCCCATCGGGCTGTTGTCGGTCGCCGTCGTCCCGCGGCCGACCGTCCCGAACACCTGTTCGACCTCCGGGACCTGGCGCAGCAGCCGGTCCTGGACCTGCAGCAGGCGCGTCGCCTCGGTGATCGACATCCCGGGCGGCGACGTCGGCATGTAGAGCATCGACCCTTCGTAGAGCGGCGGCATGAACTCGCTGCCGATCACGAACAGCAGCGGGATGGTAAGCGGGACGACCGCGAAGTTGAGGAGCAAGGCCGTCCACTTGAAGCGCAGGGCGGCGCGAAGCACCGGCTCGTACAACCACGCGAACAGGCGCGACACGGGGTTGACGGCCTCCCGTTTCAACCGCCGTCCGCGGATGAAGAGCGTCATCAGCACGGGGACGAGCGTGATCGACAACACCGACGCAAACACCATCGCCGAGGTCTTCGTGAATGCCAGCGGACGGAACATGCGGCCTTCCTGCGCCTCCAGCAGAAAGACCGGGACAAAGGACACGATGATGATCGCCAGCGAGAAGAAGATCGCACGCGCCACCTGCTTGGCCGCCCCGATGATCACGCGCGGTTGCTCTGCGTACGCGGCCGCCGCCCCGTCGGCGCCCGCTTCCGACACGTGGCGGTACGCGTTCTCGACCATCACGATCGACGCGTCGACGAGCACGCCGATGGCGAGCGCCAGCCCGCCGAGCGACATGATGTTCGAGGTGACGTCCAGGTGGTACATCGGGATGAACGAGGCCACCACGGCGATCGGCAGCGCGAGGATCGGCACCAGCGCCGAACGGACGTGGAACAGGAACACGAGGATGACGAGCGAGACGACGATGGCTTCTTCGACGAGCGCGCGGCGCAGGGTGGCGATCGACTCGTTGATCAGTCCCGACCGGTCGTAGGTGGGAACGATGCGCACGCCGGACGGCAGCGCGCTCTTGATCTCTTCGAGCCTGGCCTTGACGCGCTCGATGACGCGAAGAGCGTTCTCGCCGAACCGCATCACGACGATGCCGCCCACCACCTCGCCCTTGCCGTCCAGTTCGGCGACGCCCCGCCGGATGTCCGGGCCGAGGCGCACGTCCGCCACGTCCCCCACGCGGACGGGTGTGCCGCGGGCGTTCGCCCCGAGCGAGACAGCGGCGATGTCGTCCACCGACGTCAGGTAGCCCCGGCCGCGCACCATGTACTCGCGTCCCGAGAACTCCAGGAGCCTGCCTTCGACCTCGTTGTTGCTCGCGCGAATCGCCTGGACGACGTCCTTGACCGACTTGTCGTAGGCCGCCAGCCTGGTCGGGTCCAGGTTGACCTGGTACTGCTTGACGAAGCCGCCGATGCTGGCCACTTCCGCGACGCCGTCGACCGAGGCGAGGTTGTAGCGGAGAAACCAGTCCTGCACCCCGCGCAGCTCCGCGAGGTCGTGCTGTCCGGTGTCGTCCACGAGGGCGTACTGAAAGACCCAGCCGACGCCTGTCGCGTCGGGGCCGATCGTCGGATTGCTCCCCTCGGGCAGGCGGCCTCGAAGTCCCTGCAGGTACTCGACGACCCGGCTGCGCGCCCAGTAGATGTCGGTTCCGTCCTCGAAGATGACGTAGACGTACGAGATGCCGAAGTCGGTAAACCCGCGAACCGTGCGCACGCGCGGCGCCGAAATCAGCGCGGTGACGATCGGATACGTGACCTGATCCTCGATGATGTCCGGACTGCGCCCCGCCCACTCGGTGGACACGATCACCTGGACGTCGGAGATGTCCGGTACCGCATCCAGGGGCGTCGCCGTCATCGCCCAGACGCCCCACACCGTCAGCGCGGCCGTGGCCATGAACACCAGGGCCCGGTTGCCGGCGCACCAGTCAACGATTCTCGAGATCATGTGTCTCCGGTCCGGCTGCCTTCGACTTCGCTCAGGCCAAGGAAGCCGGACACTACGTACGTGCTCACTTCGCCATCACGGTCGTCTTCGTGCGCCCGATCTCCTGTCCGCCTCGCAGGGCCTTCACGGTCACATCCCACGCGCCGGCCATCGCGACCTGCCCCTTGCCGCGGTAGGTCCCGTTGCCTTCGTGCGCGAGGTCGGCGGTCGTCCGCATTTCCGGCATGTTCATCGCCGGCATCGCAGCCATGAAGAACTCGGCCGACACCGTCGCGTCGGTGACCGGCTTGCCGTCCTGCACGACGGTGGCTTCGAGCGTGTTCTCGCCCGTGCGCACGGGATCCGGATCGGTGCGCAGAGTAATGACGAACCCTCGAGCCGCACCCTCCGCCGCGTTCTGGCTCGCGGGCTGCGGCTGGCCACAGCCGGCGATCGCGGCGATCACGCCCGCCATCACCGCCACCATCACCCCTCTTACGCGCGTCGTCATCGTTCCTCCTTGGTTTCCGGTCTTTACCTTCGTACACTTCGTGCCCTTCGTGGCCAACCCTTCGTGCCCTTCGTGGTTAGCCCCGCTATCTGGCCGTAATAGCGAACTGCTTCTGTCCTATCTGCCTGCCGCCTCGTCCCACGGTCACGGTCACATCCCATCGTCCGGCCATGAGCACCTGCCCGGGACCACGGTACACGCCGCCGCCGGCGTGCGGCAGCTTCGTGTCGTTTCGCATGGCGGGCATGTTCATCGTCGGCATGGCCGGCATGAAGAACAACACCGAGACCTCGGCGTCGGTCACGGGCTTGCCACCGGCCCCGTTCACGCGAACCTCGAAAACGCCCTCGCCGGCCTTCGGCGGATCGGGCTGCGAGCGGAAGCCGATGTCGAGCGGCTCCCCTGTCGCCGGCTGCGCGCGGGCGTCCACCGGGGCCGCCTCGAAGTTCTGAAGGCCCGCACGAAGCTGGCTCTCCGAATCGAGGAAGAAGGTGGCGCCGATGGCCACCTGCTCGCCCTCCTCGAGCCCTCCCACAATCTCAACGCGATCGCCGAAGGACCGGCCGGCCTTCACGGTCCGCGGGGTGAAGCGCCCTTCGCCGCGCGCCACGAAGACGACCTGCTCGATGCCCGAGTCGAGGACGGCGTTGGCCGGTACCGTCAGGCTCATGCCGCCCGCGCCTTGCAGCTCGACGTTCGCGTACATTCCCGGCTTCAGGCGCCCGGAGGCGTTCGAGAACTGGAACCGCACCTTCGTTGTGCGCGTGTTCTCTTCGACGAACGGATAGACATAGATGGCGCGGCCGTCGAAGGACTCTCGGGGGTAGGCGTCGAGCGTGACGATGGCGCGCTGCCCGACGTTCGCCAACGCCATCTCCTGCTCGTACACGTCGGCTTCGACCCACACGACCGAGAGATCGGCAACTTTGTACAGCGTCTGCCCGGGCACGATGTGCATGCCGCGCACGGCCTGCTTCTCGACGACG
>DASTDQ010000723.1:0-15656 GCA_035710305.1 Vicinamibacterales bacterium
AGGTAGGTGTCGAGCGACCACGCGCCCGAGATGTTGACGGGCGGCGTCGCAGGCCCTTGCGCAGCCAGCGACGCCGCGAACAGAAACGGTACGAGAACCCTGGCGCTTACCATCCCGACATCAGGTTGAACCCGAAGATCCACGATTTTCCGGGCCGTTGGAACGGGTGAGTGACGTCGAACTCGGCCACCGCGAACCCGAACAGGTTGACACGAAACGCGACGCCGGTAGACGTGATGCCGTCTTTCGACCCGCCGAGAATCGTCGGCTTCTCTCCCGAGAACCAGGCCGTGCCTGAGTCGAAGAAGAGCGCGACCTCGACGGGCACGGGGCCGTACATGTTGCCCGAGACGCCGAAGGGCCTCAGCACCGGGAACCGCAGCTCCGCCCCGCCAATGAGCATCCGGCTGCCGTACATGTTGTCCAGCAGAGGACAGGAGACCGTGACCGCCAGCCCGCACTCGAAGGACTGAACGCTCCCCGGATCGTAGCCTCGCACCAGCCACGGGTATCCGATGAAGAGCGGGTAGATGCGCGGATCCTCGGAGCCGCTCCCGTAACGGCCGAACTGCATCGCGCGGACGGCAATCGTGTAGAACGGTACGGGCATGAAGTACCGCCGGTAATCGGCCAGCAGACCCGTGAAGTTGAGCGAGCCGAACGTCGGCGACGCCTCGAATCGATAGCGTTGGCCCTGGACGGGGCTGGTCGCCCCGAACACTGACGTGTCGAACACGTACGCGACCGAACTCGTTCCCATATTGAGCGGCGGGGCTGTTTCGACCGTCAGTGACGACTGGCTGTAGACGGCACCGGTGAACAGCGAGTACGTCGTGCTCGACACGGTCTGATCGAACGCGATCCGGCTCGGGCCGCCCTGGAATTCCATGCGGGAGGCTCGGCTGAACGGGTACGAAATCACGGCGGACGCGCTGAGCTCGGTCTGCCGGTTCACGATGAGCCGATCGGTCTGAACGATGTCGCCATTCGGCAGCCGCTCCGGGAGGCTCGACTGATAGCCTCCGTACGTGTACGGAACCTGCCCTCCGACCAGGCCCCAGTTCCAGCGTCGTGCGAGGTTGAAGTAGCCGACCTGCGCCCCGATGTCCTTGACGCTCGTCCCCCCTCCGGGAATCGAGTTGAGCTGTATGGCCGTCGTGAGGATGTGATCCCCGAGCTCGTCGCTGAACTGCATGGCGAGCCCGCCGCCGAAGGACGTGCCGAACCGGCTGACGCCGACGCCGACGACGGGTTGCGCGACGCCCACGAGCTTGAGACCCGGTTTGTAAGGCTCGACCACGTACTCGGTATCCTCGGGCGGTAAGCCAAGCGCCGGGCTGTTCAGCAACTCCGTCACCTCGCTCGGCCTGCGCTCGACCGGCGGGAGCGCGGCGGGATTGACGGAAAACGATCGCGGCGGGATGCCTGCGGGGTTCGCCCCGAGCATCGCGATGTCGTACTTCCCACCCTGGTAGAGGCTGTAGAGGATGTCTCCACTGACCGAGGCCACCGACACCGCGGGGCTGAGGGCCGTGATCCCGCTCACGCCCGTCACGACCGTGGTGATCTGAAGCGTCTCCGTCCGCTCCGTTCCGAATGGCGTGCGGTAGACGTTTGGCGCCCCGTCACGATCCGACAGGAAATAGAGCGCCATGCCATCGGGCGCCCACTGCGGATTGGTCTGCCGTCCGTCGGTCGTCGACTTCACCTGCTCGATCGTGGTGCTGGCCAGGTCGAGCGTCGCGAGGCGATACGTCCCGATGGCGAGCGTGGGCAGGTCGGTCGTGAAGCGATCGGTCGCAAAGGCGATGCGCTTGCCGTCGGGCGACCACGCGGGCTGCAAATCGGCGTACGGATCGGCGGTCAGCTGTTTAAGCGTCCCGGCGTTCAGGTCGTACACGAACAGATCGGTCAACCCCTGATGCAGTCCCGTAAAGGCGATGGCGCTGCCGTCGGGCGCCCACGTCGGATTCATGATTTCATCGACGCCCGGCACCTCGATCTCGCGGCTGAGCGACCCGCGCTCCGCGTCGAACACGGCAAGCGCCGCCTTGCCCGACGTGACCGTCGCGACAGCGATCTGCCGGCTGGCCCTGTCCCATGCGCCCGCCGAGTAGATGAACTGAATGCTCGAGTAGTGGGCGTTGGTGGCGGTGCTCGTCAGCCGCTTGACGACACGGCCGGTCGCGACCTCCGCGATGTAGACGTCAACGGAGAAGAAGCCGCGCGTGGACACGTAGGCCAGCCACTTCCCGTCGGGGCTGACGGAGGGGGCGACGTTGACGTTGGCCAGCATCTGCTCGCCTTCGATGACCAGCCGCCCCAGTTCGGTGGTTCTCGTCGGCGCCGTGAGGACGGGCGTGTAGGCCTTCAGGATCGCGGCGTGCCAGTCCGCGGAGAACTGTTTCGCGTCGATGCCGAGCACCTGTTCGAGAGCGGGCTCGACTCCCTGGGCCGCGGCCAGCACCAGCATCCGGGCGATCACCTCGTCGCCCCAACGGCCGCCGACGTAGGCCCAGAAGGCCTGGCCCCATCGATACGGAAAGTACTCGGGGTTATCGAGATCTTTGACCGTCGGCAGCTTCTCGCGGCGGGTCGCGTCGCGAAGCCACATCGCCGTGTTGGAATCGACGGGGCCGATCGAGAGGTACTCGGCCATGCCTTCGATGAACCACAGCGGAAGTCGATGCGCGCCGGTTTCACCGGCCTCCATCTCGGAGGTCGTCGTGATGTCGAACTGAAACGCGTGAACCAGCTCGTGGCCGATCACGTGGTCGGTGTCGGCAAGCGGCCCGGCCAGCGGCAGCACGATGCGCCGCCGGAGCGATTCGGTGACGCCGCCCGTGCTCTCGCCGATCTCGCCGCCGATCACGTTGGTCTGTTCAAAGTCGACATGCGAGCCGTACAGAATCAGCGGCTGGCGGCCGCGGAGACGGTGCTGGAGCAGGCGCTCCAGACGGACGTACCAGCGTTCGGCCAACCGGGCGGCGATATCCACCCCGGCCTTCTCGCTCGGATAGAAGTAGATGTCGAAGTGCTCGGTCCTGAGCACCTGGAAATCAAAGTTCTTGTAGCGGACCTTGTTGCTGCCGAAGTACTGGGCCCCGGCGGGAGCGCTCAGGCCGCAGATGGCGAGGAATAGCACAGCGGCGACGGAGCAACGAATCGTTCGGGCCTGTAACATCCAACACCCCTCCGCGGCGCCTTGCTGCAAGCCGCGCACCAGTGTGATCAGGACGATCCTCGCGATTCAAACGCGGTTCGCGCCCGGGACCTGACCGGTATTCAGAACAGATCACTATCTTACGTCTCCCGGGGACGCCCGAAAGGCGGTCTGGCCCGGCCGTAATACCTGTTAAGATCTCGGCACCTCGGGAGGCAGCATGCGTCGATTCTGCGCCCTCGTCCTGGTGGGGCTGGCCGGGTGGACCTTCGCGTTTGCGGCAGCCGAGCCGCGGGCCTTCTCCGAACGACAACGCAACTGGTGGTCGCTCAAGCCGATCGTCCGGCCCGACCCGCCGGCCGTCAAGGCCCGCAACTGGGTGGCGACACCCGTTGACGCCTTCGTGCTCGCGAAACTGGAGGCGGCGGGCATTGCCCCGAACCCGCGCGCCGACCGGCGCACGCTCCTGCGCCGTGCCACGATCGACCTGACCGGGCTGCTGCCGACCGAGCAGGAGATCCAGCAGTTCCAGTCCGACACCTCGCCAGACGCGTGGCCGAAGGCCGTCGATCGCCTCCTCGCCTCTCCGGCATACGGGGAGCGCTGGGGACGGCACTGGCTCGACGTCGCCCGCTACGCAGACAGCAACGGCTTCAAGGCCGACGAGACGCGCCCCCACATCTGGCGCTACCGCGATTACGTCGTGAAGTCGTTCAACGACGACAAGCCGTACGACCAGTTCGTTCGCGAGCAGATCGCCGGCGACGAGCTCTTTCCGGGCAACCCGGAGGCGCTCGTCGCGATGGGCTTCAACCGCCACTGGATCGACGAGACGAACGCGGCCGGCCTGCTGCTCCGTCGTCAGGAAACAATCGACGAGATGACCAACGCCACGGGCGCGGTCTTCCTGGGGATGACCGTCGCGTGCGCGCGCTGCCACGACCACAAGTTCGATCCGATTCTGCAGAAGGACTACTACCGCCTGCAGGCGTTCTTCGCCAACACGGTCGCCGGCGACGGCCCGCTGCCGCTCAGCGACGCGGCCGAGCGCCGCGCGTACGACGCGAAGAAGGCCGAGTGGGACGCCAAGACGGCGGATATCCGGGCCGAGATGAATGCGATCCTCGAGCCCATTCGCATCTCCAGGGCGCAGTCGGGGTCGAACACGTTCGAAGACGAAGTCAAGGCCGCGATCTTCATGGAGCCGGCCAAACGCGATCCGTTCCAGGCTGTCATGGCCAAGACCGCGGAACCGCGCGTCGATCTCGCCGACGATCCCGACGCCCGGACACTGCGCACGCTCAAGCCGGACGCGGCGGCCCGCTACGCGGAGTTGAAGAAACAGCTCGCCTCGTTCGACGCGATCAAGCCGGGACAGCTCGACGAAGGCCAGTACATGGTGGACTTGAGCGCCACTGCCCCGCCGACCTACCTTCTCAAGGGCGGCAACCTGCAGGCGAGGCAGGAAGAGGTGAAGCCCGGGTTCCTGACGATTCTCGACCCGGGTGATGCGGCGATCACGCCGCCCGCCGGGCTGAACTCCACGGGCCGCCGCAGCGCGCTGGCCGCGTGGCTGACCGACGTGAAGAACCCGCTGCCGGCGCGCGTCATGGTGAACCGCGTCTGGCACTACCACTTCGGCCGCGGCCTCGCGGCGACGCCGGGCGATCTGGGCCTCATGGGCTCGCGGCCCACGCATCCGGAGCTGCTCGACTACCTCGCCTCGACCTTCCAGCGCGGCTGGAGCATCAAGGCGCTGCACCGGACGATCATGTTGTCGAACACGTACCAGCAGTCGTCGGCGACGACGGCGGCTTCGGCCAAGGCGGATCCGGACAACAAGCTGCTCTGGCGGTATCAGCGGCGCAGGATGGAAGCAGAGGCGGTCCGCGACACGATGCTCCAGGTGTCTGGGCTGCTCAACTCGAAGATGGGCGGGCCGGGCGTCTTCCCGCCCCTGCCTCCGGGGACAATCAGCGAGCTGTCGGCAACGGCGGCCGCGGGCGGGTGGCGCACTGAAACCGATCCCGCGCAGTCGAACCGGCGCAGCGTATACGTCTTCGTGCGGCGCAACCTGCGGTATCCGATGCTGCAGGATTTCGACGTGGCGAACACCTTCGAGAGCCACGCCGCGCGGACCAACACGGTCACCGCGTCTCAGTCGCTCGATCTGATGAACAACGACCTGATGCTCGACTGGGCCCGCGGGCTGGCCGGGCGCGTGGTGAAGGATGCCGGACCGGATCCGCTGGCACAGGTCGATCGCGCGTTCCGACTGGCTTACGGCCGCCGCGCGACGCAGGAGGAGCAGGAGCTGGTCACCGAGTTCCTCGAGCGCCAGATGCCGATCCTCGCCGAGCGGTTTGCGAAAGGCGGCAAGTCCACGCCCGCATTGCCCATGGATCTGCCGGACGGCGCCGACAAGGTGCGCGCCGCGGCGCTCGTTGATCTCTCGCACATGCTGCTCTCGTCGAATGAGTTCTTGTATATCGAGTAGGGGGCAGTGGGCAGGGGCTAGGGGTCAGGGCTGGGCAAGGGGTCAGGAGCCAGGAGCAGGGGCAAGAGGACAGCGCGATGAAGACGAAGCCAGACATGCTGCAGACGCTGAGACACCACTGGCGGGTGTCGACGCGCCGGGAGTTCTTCACGCAGGCCGGGAGCGGGCTGGCCGGCATCGCCCTCGCCAGCCTGCTGGCCGAGGATGCGCTCGCCGCCGTGGACCCGCTCGCGCCGAAGACGCCGCACGTCACGCCGCGCGCCAAGTCGGTCATCTGGTGCTTCATGGAAGGCGGACCGAGCCAGGTGGATCTGTTCGACCCCAAGCCCGCGCTCGAGAGGTACGCGGGCCAGCCCATCCCGCCGTCCTATCACCCCGAAACGCTCATCACGGCCTTCGGCACGTCGAAGAACGGACTGTTTCCGACACGGCGCGTGTTCACGCAGCGAGGCCAGAGCGGCCTCTGGGTCTCGGACTGGATTCCGCACATCGCCGAGCATGCCGACGATCTCGCGGTCATCCGTTCCTGCCAGTCCGACGCCGTCAACCACGTGGGCGGCGTGTGCCAGATGAACACCGGCAACATCCTGGCCGGGCGCCCGTCGATGGGTGCGTGGGTCACCTACGGCCTCGGCAGCGCGCAGCGCAACCTGCCGACCTTCGTCGTCATGCAGGACGACAAGGAGATCCTCGGCGGCGTGCAGAACTACGGGTCCGGGTTCCTGCCGGCGACCTTCCAGGGCTCGCTCTTCCGCCAGGGCGATACGCCGATCCTGAACCTGAAACCGCAGGCTGGAACGACCGACGCGCAGCAGCGGAGCAAGATGGAGCTGCTGCGATCGCTCAACGAACGATTTCAGCGCCAGAGAGAGGACGACTCCGAGCTCGACGCGCGCACGCGGTCCTACGAGCTCGCCTATCAGATGCAGTCGGCCGCGCCCGAAGCGATCGACTTGAGCAGCGAGACCGACGCCACGCGGCGTCTCTACGGCATGGACCAGACCGAGACCCAGGTGTTCGGCGCCAACTGCCTGATGGCCCGCCGGCTCGTCGAGCGGGGCGTGCGCTTCGTGGAGGTCTACAGCGGCTCCGGGTCGGGCTGGGACGCGCACAGCGACCTCACCAGCAACCACGACAAGTGGTGCCGCGCCTCGGACAAGCCCGTCGCCGGGCTGCTCGCCGATCTGAAATCGCGCGGGATGCTGAAGGACACGCTCGTCGTGTGGGGCGGCGAGTTCGGCCGCACGCCGTTTGCGCAGATCGGCGCCGGCGCGCCGCCGGAGAAGTACGGCCGCGATCACAACCCGTGGGGCTTCACGATCTTCATGGCCGGCGGCGGCGTCAAGGGCGGCCAGACGATCGGGACGACCGACGAGATCGGCCTGCGCGCTGAAGAAGAGCCGTACCACGTCAACGACATCCACGCCTCGATCCTGTACCTGCTCGGGCTCGACCACCTGAAGACGACCTACCTGCACAACGGCCGGCAGGAGCGCCCGACGGGCACGGGCGGGAAACTGATTACTAAACTGTGGACCTAGGCAGTCAGATCCACGAACCACGGAGGCACGGAGCCACGGAGAACGTTTTCAAGAATTGTCTCCGTGTCTCCGTGTCTCCGTGGTCTGTGGTCGTGGGCGCCTTCGCGCTGTTGTCGATGGCATCGCCTGGGGTCACGGCACCGGTCGAGGTCCAAGCTGCCCAGTTCCCTGAGAATCCTGGTCGAGAGATCTTCGAGATCATCTGCAGCTCCTGCCACCAGCCGACCGTCGTGCTCGACAAGCGCTGGACGAAAGCGGCGTGGCAGGCGAAGGTGACCGAGATGCTGCAGGAAGAGATCGACGTCACCGAGACGGAACGCACGCAGATCGTCGGCTACCTCGCGAAGAGCTTTCCCGACCGCGTCAACGTCAACACGGCGACGGCCGCCGAGCTCGAGCGCATCGCGCAGATCCCTGGCGACAGCGCCTCGGCCATCGTCGCGCATCGCGCCGCCAAGGGGACGTTCAAGACGATCGAGGACGTGAAGCAGGTTTCGGGCGTGGACGCGGCGCGCGTCGAGGACAAGAAGGACCGCCTGGAGTTCTGAACCGCGGCCGCGAAGTCACGAAGAGGATGGCCATACGCGCATGCGGACACTGACACGGACGTCGCTCATCGTCGCCCTGACCCTCGTCGCCGTCGTGGCTGCGCCCGGCCCTCGCATGCAGGCGCTGCAGCGGGCGGCGGACGTGCCCCTCTTGAGCATCCTGCGATCGGAGCTGCGACGGAATTTCGACGCGCTCAACAAGGGCGGCGCCCCCGCCTACTTCATCGGCTACACGGTCCACGACGAGCACTCCGGGCAGATCGTGGCGTCGTTCGGCGCCCTGGAGCGAAGCGACGAAAGTCAGGGACGGTTCGGCAGCGTCGAAGTTCGAGTCGGCAAATACTCGCTCGACAACACGCACCCGATCCGCGGCGAGGCCGGCGCGGGGACGCCGCGCGTTGGCCGTATCTCGCTGCCGCTGGCTGATCAAGACACACCGATTGCGCTCGCCTTCTGGCGCACAACGGACCGCGCGTTCAAAGTCGCCACGGAAGCGCTCACGAGGGTCACGGCCAACGTCGCCGCGAAGGCGATCCAGGCGAACCCGGCGCCGGATTTCTCGCTGGAGGCGCCTCACACGTCCATCGGAACACCAGTGACCTACACCCTGGATACCCGGCAGTGGGAAGCGCGCCTTCGCAGGGTGTCGGCGGTGTTCGCCGATGACCCGCTCATCTTCGACGGCTCGGCGTCGCTTGGCGTCCGGGCCACCACCCGCTATTACGTGAACAGCGAAGGCTCGCAGATCCTCACGGGCGATCTTCAGTACCGCGTGTTCCTCCAGGCGATGACGAAGGCCAGCGACGGGATGGAGCTGCCGCTCTACAACAGCTACTTCTCCCGGTCGGCGGATGGGCTGCCAGACGAGAAGACGCTGCTCGCCGACGCACGGGACATGAAGGATCTTCTGGGGCGGCTGCGCCGCGCGCCGCTCGTCGACCCGTACTCGGGACCCGCGATCCTGTCCGGCCGCGCCGCCGGCGTGTTCTTCCACGAGATCTTCGGCCATCGCGTCGAAGGGCACCGTCACCGGAACTCGGACGATGGCCAGACCTTCGGCGGCAAGATCAACGAGGCCGTGCTGCCGTCGTTTCTGAGCGTGGCCTTCGATCCCACGGCAACCACGCGCGCAAACGTGGAGCTGATGGGCCATTACCGCTTCGACGACGAGGGCGTCGAGGCACGACGGGTGACGGTCGTCGACCAGGGGATCCTCAAGACGTTCCTGCTGGGGCGTGCGCCGCTCCTCGAGTTCCCGCGGTCGAACGGTCACGGGCGCGGTGAGCCGGGCGTCTCCCCCGTGTCCCGTCAGTCGAACCTGATGGTGGAGTCGAGTCGTGCCGTCACCTCGCAGGCGCTTGTCTCGATGCTGAAGGCGGAAGCGCGCAAACAGGGGAAGCCGTTCGGCCTGCTCTTCGACAACATCGAGGGCGGCTTCACGACGACCGGCCGCAGCAATCCGAACGCCTTCAATGTCATGCCGAACGTCGTCTACCGCATCTACACCGACGACCGGCCGCCGGAGCTCGTGCGCGGCGTGGATCTGATCGGCACTCCGCTGGCCGCGTTTGGCAAGTTCATCGCGGCAAGCGACGCGATCAGCGTGTTCAACGGCGTGTGTGGCGCCGAAAGCGGCAACGTGCCGGTGTCGGCGAGCTCGCCGGAACTGCTCGTCAGCGAAGTCGAAGTGCAGAAGAAGGCCCAGTCGCAGGAGCCGCTGCCCATCCTGCCGGCGCCCACGCGGACAACGCGCAGCACCCTCCAGCGGAAATGAGAGCCTGTCAGCGCCTGTTCTGGCTCGCTGTCGTGGCGGTCGTTCTGGCGCCGTCTCTGCGGCCGGCGGTCGCGCAGGATACGCCGATCCTGGCGGCCATGGCGGACGAGCTCGCGCGGTCGATGGCGTCGCTCCGGCTCGCGGGCCAGCCCGCGCCGTACTTCATCGAGTACGAAGTCGAGGATCGGATCTCGACGCGGGCGACGGCGCGGCTGGGTGCGCTCCTCGAGGATTTGCACGCGCGAGTGCGGACGCTCCGTGTCGGCGTGCGTGTGGGCGACTACGACTTCGACAGCTCGTTGTTCGGTGCGCCGGGCGCTCCTTTCCAGGATGCGACGACGACCGCGCCGCTCGACGAGGACTACGATGCCATGCGCCGGCAGATCTGGCTGGCCACCGATGCCGCCTACAGGCGGGCCATCAGCCTGTTCGCCCGGAAGAAGGCGGCCTTCCAGAACAGAGCGGCGAGCGACGTCGTGCCGGACTTCTCCCGGGAGGCTCCGGTCGAAACTGTCCTGACCGGGCTGCCTGCCACGCGTGCGGCGTCCGACTGGCCGGAGCGGGCCAGGCAGGTGTCCGCCGCTTTCGCACCGGTCCGAGGCCTCGACAGCTCGGAGGTCTCCGTCGCCGACACGAGCGGCACGCGCTACTACCTGAACAGCGAAGGCTTCAAGGTCGTCGCGCCGATCCAGATTGCGTCGCTACGCGCGTCGGCCGAAACGCAGGCGAGCGACGGCATGACGCTGCGCGACGCGTTCACCATCGTCGAACGGAATCTGCAGGACCTGCCGCCAGTGCCCGAGATTGCGTCGCGCGCGCGGCAAATGGCCGAGCAGCTGCAGGCGCAGCGCGCGGCACCGATTGGCGAGGAGTACACGGGTCCGGTGCTGCTCGAAGGACAGGCCAGCGCGGAAATCGTGATGCAGGGGCTCGTGCCCGCCATGCTGGCGCGGCGGGCGCCCGAGTTTGCGGGCCGCGGGGGTGGGCGTGGAGGTCGCGCGGGCGGCGGAGGCGACGTCACACCATTCCTCAGGCGCATTGGCTTGCGCGTGCTGAGCGAGCCCTTCACGGCGTCCGACACACCATCGCTGCGTGAGTTCGAAGGCCGGCCCGTACCCGGGGCGTACGCCGTGGACGACTACGGCATCCGCGCGAAGGACGTGACGCTGGTCGAGAAAGGCCGACTGGTCACGCTGCTGGCCGGCCGGGCTCCGCTGCGCGGGCTTCTGCAGTCGAGCGGCCACACACGCGGCGGCGACGTGCAAGCGGGCGTGTTCCAGTTGCGGAGCGCAGACGGTGTGTCCGCAGCGGAGCTGCGGCGGAAGTATCTTCAGTTGCTCGCGACTCAGGGCATGCCCTTCGGATACATCATCCGCCGGCTGGGCAGCCCCGGAGACGGACCCGGCGCCGGTCCGGGCGCCGGGCCGATGATCGCGCAGGCGGTGAAGGTGAGCCCCGATGGGCGCGAGCACGTTGTTCGCGGCGTTCGCCTCGGCGCCGTGCCTCCGGCCACGTTCAGGGATCTGCTCGACGCGTCGAGGGAACAGACGCTCTACAGCGCACGATCGGCCAACACGAGCGCCGTCTCCGTCATCGTCCCGAATCTGATTTTCGAGGAGCTCGAAATTCAGCGGACGAGGGAGATCCTCCAGAAGCCACCTGTCGTCCCCTCCCCGCTCGGCGACTGACCGGGTCCGGCTGAACGCTACGTCTGATGCTTCGTGTCACCGAGCGGTCGTAGTGTCCGGCTTCAGCCGGACCCGGGAACCGTCAACCTTGAACCTCGAACACGAACCCCGAAACTGAACACGAACCGCGAAGCGAGAAGAGAGAAGTGTGAACGGCTGATCTCGTGCTCAATTCATGTGACCTCTGGGTCAATGCACCTTCATCACTACGAAAGTGAGGTCGTCGTACTGCTCGGCGTCCTTGATCCAGTCCTTCAGCTCCTGCTCGATGCGCGCGCGGATCTCCTCCGCCGACAAGTGGACGACGCCGCGCAGCAGCGCTTTGAGCCGGTCCTCCCCGAACTCGACGTTGTCCGGGTTGTGCGCCTCGGTGACGCCGTCGGTGTAGGCCAGCAGGACGTCGCCCGAACACAGATCGACCGTCGCCTCCTCGTAGCTCATTCCTGGCAGCATGCCGACGACTGCGCCTCCAATCGTCAGCTCCTCCATCGGAGGGTCGGCTTCGGACTCGTCGGCGCCGGGGCGGCGCATTCGAACGAGGTAGGGCGGATTGTGCCCGGCGTTCACGTATCGCAACTGGCGCCGATCGCCGTCCACTCGGGCGTAGAAGAACGTCGCGTACTTGTTCCCGGGCGTCGTCCGGTACAGGAAATCGTTCATGCGCGCGGCCAGCCGCGGGAGCGAGATGTCGCCGTCGGACGCGATGATCCGCAGCGACGCCTGGACCACGGACATGATCAGGGCGGCCGTAATTCCCTTCCCCGAGACGTCGGCGAGCGCGATCCCGATGCGCTGTTCCCCGACCTGGATGAAGTCGTAGTAGTCGCCCCCGATGCTCCGCGCCGGCAGGCTGACGGCGGCGAACTCGGCGATGTCGGCAGAGGGCGCGTCGGCGGGCAGGAGCCGCCTCTGGACTTCGGCGGCGAGGGCGAGATCGCGCCGCAGCGCTTCCTGCCCGACGACCCTGTCCGTCAGGCGCGCGTTTTCGATCATCAGCGCGAACTGATCCGCGCAGTTGGCGAGGATCTGCTTCTCCACCGGGCCAAAGTGCGCGCGATCGCGTGAGGCGCCCATCAGCAGCACACCCATGATCTCGGTCCGCGTACGCAGCGGCACCGCCATGCGGACGTCGGCGGACGCCAGGAGACGGATTTCTTCCAGCCTATCGGGCCTGTGCGCCGCCGCCCATTCCCGAAGTGCGTCGAACTCGCCAGGGTCGAAGGGCAGCGGCAGCGGGTATGCCGCGAGGCGGCTGGCGAGAAACCCGTCGGCAGGCACTGCCCAGGCGATCGGCTCGAAGGGCCCGATGGCAATCCGAGCCCGGTGTGCGCCGCCGGCGGCCTCGAGCAGTACGGCCGCATCGACGCCCAGGCTCCGGCACAACGTCCCAAGCGCCTTGGCCAGCGCCTCGTCGAACGAGTCCGCGGCGCGCGCGGCGGCCACGAACTCGGTCAACAACGTCGGAGGAGCGGCCGCTGGAGCTGAAACGGCGTTGCCGGCTCCTCTTACCGCGCTCAGGAAGCGTCGGCGAGCCGACCACGCCGAAGTAGACTCGTCGCGAATTGCCACCATCGGCGACAGAAGGCTCGCGCGCCAGGCAGGTACGTAGGACGCTACCGACGCGATCAGCGCGACCACGACCGTAGACGAGGCAAACGGCACCCATCCGATGTCGCGAATCTCCATGAACTGGGCAAGGAGCCAGACGGACGCCGCGAGCGCGGGCACTCCGACGGCAAGTCCGAGCCCCGCCATCCTGAACCCGCCGCCGACGACGAGCGCGAAGAGATCGCGGCTCACGGCGCCAAGCGCCATCCGCGTGCCCATCTCGACTGTCCGTTGACGAACGGCGTACGACACCACTCCGTAGATGCCGAGCGTGGCCATCAGCAGCGCCGCCAGCGCGAAGCCGCTCATCATCACGGAGCTGACCCGCTCGAGCTGCAACGAGTCGCTCACGACGTCGGTCATCGCCCGCGCATCGCGAATCGTCAGCGTCCTTTCCACGCTTTGAAGGGCGCGCCTCACCTCCACCAGGAGCTGCCTTGTCGGCTGCGGGGATCGCACGATGATGTTCATCGGGTTGACCGGGATCATCGTGGCCAGCAGGTACACTTCGGCTTCGGGCGCCGCGTTCAGGCCGTCGTTGCGAATGTCGCCGACGACGCCCACGACCTGGAAGCGATTGCCGTCCGGCCTGTTCAGCCGTCCAAACGCGCCAACGGGATTCCGATCGGGCCAGTAACGGTTCACGGCAGCCTGGTTCACCACCGCGAAGAGTTCCTTGTCGTTGGTGTCGGCGTCGGTGAGAAACCGGCCAGCCCGCAGCGGAATGCCCATCGCGGTCATGTACCCGGGCGTGACGAAGAGGAAGGCGACCCTGCGTGCGTCCTCGCCCGGAGGGACGCCCTCCGGATACACGGTCCCGCCCACGCAGCAGCCGTCGAGCGGCAGCTGGTTGACGAGCGCCGCGCCCGTCACGCCGGGAACCGCCTCCAGCGCTTCGAGCAGCCGCTTCTGAAACGGCACGAGCGTCTTCGAGTTGACGATGCGCGCCGGTGCCGTGAGCTCGAAGGCGAGCACGTTGTCGGGATTGAACCCGGTCGGGACTCGACGGAGGTTCCCGAGATGAACGACCAGGATCGTCGAGACGGCGAGCAGCGTGAACGCGAGCGCAATTTCGGCGACCACGAGCGCCTGCGACAGCCGCCGCACGGACGCGCCGGCCGTGGCGCGGACGCCTTCGGTCAGCACCGCGTTGGGCGGCGTTCGCAGTGCGTGCCAGAGCGGGGCGAGGCTGGCCAGCGCGCTCGCCAGGAACGCCATCGCGAGTCCGAACGAGACGACCTTCCAGTCGATGGCGATGTCGTCGGCGTCGGGCAGGTACTCGGACCCGACCACGAGGACGACCCGCACGAGCGCCGCGCTCAGCCCGACGCCCGCGGCCGCTCCGACGAGCGAGACGGCAGCTGCCTCGACGAGGTACTTGAGCGCGAGGTGCCCGCGGCCCGCTCCAAGCGCGAGGCGGACCGCCGTCTCCCGGGCACGGGTCACCGATCTCGCCAGCAGCAGGGTTGCGACGTTGGCGCACGCAATCAGGAGCAGCAGGCCGGCTGCCGCAAACAGCAGGAGCAGCGTCTCTGAAAGATCGCTGAGCGTGTCCCGGCGCAGATCGACAACGGTCGCGGTGTAGGACGGATGAGTGGCCGGCTCGCGGCGCGCGATGTCGGCGGCCACGCGTGCGGCGTCGGCCTGGGCCTGCTGCAGCGGGACGCCCGGCTTGCGGCGGGCGTACGCGAAGTAGAAGCTGTCCTCCGGCTGGTTCGCACCACTCGGGTCGAGGTAGATCCAGACGTCGGACTGCAGACGTCCGGTCGTGGTCCCCTGGATCGGCAGGCGGAATTCCGGGGGCATCACACCCGTGATCGTGAGCTGACGTTCGTCGAGGGTGAGCGCCGTTCCGACGATGTCCGGACTGCCGCCAAGCCGGCGCCAGAGCGAGTTCGAGATGACGGCGCCGCTCTCGTCGTTGAACCACTGGCCCAGCGCGGGAGGGACGCCAAGGTTCTGCGCCAGCGACGGCGTGACGGCCGCTCCGGCCACGTATTGCGGCTCGCCCGGCGATGTCAGGTTGAAGTTGCCGAGCCGGAACCAGCCGAAGACGTCGAAACTGGTGGTCGCGCTCTGGTACTCACGGAGATCGGCCGTCGAACTGGAGCTGTACTGACCAGGCTCGGTGAATCTGGCTCCGTACAGCGACACGAACCGCTCGCTCTGGGCGTAGGGCAGCGGCCTCAGCAGCACGCCGTTGATGACGGTAAAGATGGCGGTGGCCGAGCCGATGCCGATCGCAAACGCCAGGATCGCGAGCAGCGCGACACCTTTCGCGCCCTTCCACGACCGCCACGCGTGCGACAGGGTCGCCACGCCGCGCACGATAACACGCGCAGGCGCGTACGTAGTGTCCGGCTTCAGCCGGACCCGCGAAGGCTCCGGTTCACTGTTCCCTGATCGTGAACGGTACCTGGCGGCTGACCTTCTCTCGTCCGGCAGTCGCCTCGACGCTCAGGACGTAGTTGCCAGCCTCGTAAGCACGGAGCGGCAGGAACTGCCGAAAGGCGGCGCGTTGGGGTTCAACGATGATCCGCGGCAGATCCAGTGTCCGTGTCCGGCGTTGATTCACGCCGGCAATCGTCGCGACAGTGTCGGTCAATCGCGTTTTGCCGTTCGTGTACACCTCGAGGTAGACGACCAGCCGGTCGTTTCGCGCGAACGACCGATTGGCTGTCGGATATGCGCTGCCAAGAAGCCGCAACAGCGGGTCGTCCCGCTTCACCGCCGTCTGCGGCAGCTCGAGAAACGAGGCGAGCACGACGCCGCTCATCGACAGCGGCGCATCCGAGAATTTCGGCACGTCGACATCAACAAGGACCATCCCCGTTTGC
>DASTDQ010000724.1:0-3080 GCA_035710305.1 Vicinamibacterales bacterium
TGCTCGGCATCTGCCAGTCGCCGCGCGAGCGCGATGCCGTCGGGCGCGAAGAGCTCCTGGCCGCTCTCGGAATCCGACCACTGCTGCACCAGTTCGGGGTCGTCGTCGATCTTGATGCGCACGGTATGGCTGCCCGCCTGCGCTTCGAAGCTGGCCGCCGAGCCGATCGCCACGAACACCTCGGTCGCGCGGGACACGCATCGGACGACAAGAAGCGGCCGAGAGCGCTGCATCCAGAGCGCCACTTCATTGGCCGCCTGCAGCTCGAAGGCGATCGTCTTCGAACCGTCGCGCGCCCAGGTCGCCTGCCGGCGGCCGGCCCATTTCGGCGGAGGCGCGGACTCGACGATCACTTTTGGCGTGCTCGGAGCGGCGTGCGCTGCACCGGCGGCCTCGGCCGCGGGCTGCGCGTTCAGCCAACCGAGCACGAGGATCATCGTGAGGCCTCCGAGCACGGTGGCCAGGCCGACCACGGCCAGCCACCAGCGGCCGGTCGTCTCACGCTGCTCGAGGCGCACGGATTCGTCGTGCAGGGGCAGCAAGTCCGTCGCGGACACTTCCAGATCGGGGCGTTCGGTTTGGTTAGACACAGCTCGATCGTCCAACCAGCGTCCCGCAATTCGTATGCCAGCGTGGCGCCCGCCGGACATCGGGGTGTCGTGGCGATCGCGCTTACAAAAGGGGTGGACGGGAGAGCAGTTTTGAGTTTTGAGTCTTGAGTTTCGAGTGGTTTACAGTTCTTCGCCCGCCACCGGCTCGAACACCAGGCCGCCGGCGTACTGCTGAATGATCGACAGGAGGCCGGTGTAGAGGAAGCCAACCTGGAAGAGCACGAGAAACGGCAGCGTTCCGTAGATGCCGTTGGCGAGTGCGTAGAAGACGGTGGCGGTGAAGTACAACCCGAGCGCCAGCTCGATCATCGGCTGCACGACGAAGCTCTGTCGGTACTTCTTGGTGATCCACTCGTCGGCCGCCGCCTCGATGCGGTACTTCGGCGTCCGGGCGAATTCGCTCTGGCGATCGAAGAGCGCCTCGAACACCGCGCGCGTGTTGTTCACGGTCAGGCCAATCCCGATCGACATCAGGAACGGCAGGTACTTGATGCGGGCGATCCAGTCGTCGTGCAGCTCGCGCTGGCACACGAGATAGAAGTTGGCGACCGACGCCGTTGCCGCGAAGAACAGCGGCACGTCGATCAGCAGCATCTCGTACCAGCCCATGTTGTAGCGGATGACCATGGCCGGAGCCATCAGCACCGACAGCACGCACATGAGCGGATAGTTGAAGTTGGCCGTCAGGTGGAAGAAGGCCTCCGCCTTCACGCCGAGCGGCAGCGGCGACTGGAGGATCCGGGGCAGCAGCTTCCGGCAGGTCTGCACGGAGCCCTTCGCCCAGCGATGCTGCTGCGACTTGAAGGAGTTCATCTCCACCGGCACTTCGGCCGGCGCGATGAGCTCGGGCAGGAACACGAACTTCCACCCTCGAAGCTGCGTGCGGTAGCTCAGGTCGAGATCCTCGGTTAGCGTGTCGTGCTGCCAGCCGCCTCCGTCAACGATGGCCGCGCGGCGCCAGATGCCGGCCGTGCCGTTGAAGTTGAAAAAGAGCCCGGAGCGATTGCGGCCGCCGTGTTCGAGGACGAAGTGTCCGTCGAGGAGGATCGACTGGATCTTCGTCAGCAGCGAGTAGTCCTGGTTGATGTGCCCCCACCGCGCCTGGACCATGGCAATGGCCGGATCGACGAAGAACGGCACGGTGCGGGTCAGGAAGTCGGGCGTGGGAATGAAGTCGGCGTCGAAGATCGCGATGAACTCGCCCTTGGCCACCTTCATGCCGGCATCGAGGGCCCCGGCCTTGTAACCGGTTCGATCGGTCCGATGGAGATAGGTGATGTCGATGCCGGCGGCGGCGTGCCGGCGCACGGCCTGCTCGGCCACGCCGCGCGTCTCGTCGGTCGAGTCATCCAGGACCTGGATCTCGAGCAGCTCCCTCGGGTACTCCAGCCGGCAGACGGCGTCGATCAACCGATCGGCGACGTACATCTCGTTGTAGATCGGAAGCTGAATCGTGACCGCCGGAAGCGCGTCCATCGGACCGGCGGGAACCGGCTGCCGGCTCTTGTTCTTCATGTACAGATAGACCAGGTAGTACCGGTGCCATCCGTACACCGCCAGGATCACGAGAACGAAAAAGTATGTGCCGAGAACGAGCGATTCAGAGGCCGTCATGCGACGCGAATGTGCCAGGGGGGCACGAAGGCGATTATATTGTCGTGTTGCGTAAAGTCAATGAAACGGGCCTTTTGTGGGCGTCTTGCGCGCTCGAGCGATGACTGAATCCGAACTGCAGAAGCTGGTGGACGACGTGGCTGCCGGAGCGATCGCGGCCGACGAGGCCTCGGCCCGCATCCTCGACGCGCTCCGCTCGGCCCCGTACGACGACCTCGGCTTTGCCCGCGTGGACCAGCACAGGCATCTTCGCCAGGGGTTTCCCGAGGTCGTGCTCGGGATCGGCAAGACGCCCGCGCAGATCGCCGCGATCGCGGGCCGAATCGTCGCTCACGGACACTCGCTCCTGGTGACCCGCGCGACGCTCGATGCCTACGACGCGGTCCGCGAGACGGTGCCGACTGCGGTCTTCCATGGCGAAGCACGGGCGATCACGCTCGCGCAGGGCGAGATCGCGAGGGGCCATGGCACGGTGCTCATCGCCTGCGCCGGCACCTCGGACCTGCCTGTGGCCGAGGAAGCGGCGGTCACCGCGGCGCTGATGGGCAACGCCGTGGATCGGCTCTACGACGTCGGCATCGCCGGCCTGCATCGACTGCTCCACGAGCGGGAGCGCCTCGAGCGCGCGCGGGTGCTCATCGTCGTCGCCGGCATGGAGGGCGCGCTGCCCAGCGTGATCGGCGGCCTGGTTCGCGTGCCGGTGATCGCTGTGCCGACCAGCATCGGCTATGGCGCCAGCTTCGGCGGCATCGCGGCGCTGCTCGGCATGCTCAACTCGTGCGCCAGCGGCGTGGCCGTCGTGAACATCGACAACGGCTTCGGCGCCGCGTGTCTCGCCAGCAGGATCAATCACCT
>DASTDQ010000725.1:0-34992 GCA_035710305.1 Vicinamibacterales bacterium
CGGAGGTGATTCGACAGCCGATTCGCGCGCGCGCTCAACGCCCGGTAGGTCACCAGGTGTCCGTCGTCGATCAACGCAGTCCGATCCGGACCAGTCGTCACCTGTCGCTCGAACCACTCGTGGATGCACGTGTCACTCGGATACGCCACCGCCGTGTCGTTCCACTCCTCGAGCAACTGGCGACGCTCCTCGTTCGGAAGCGGTGAGTGGTCTTCATAGCGCGCCTGGGGGTCGTCCACCATCGCCGCAAACGTCGAGGCGTAGTACGCACCGATGCGAGCGACCTGAGCCTCCTGGAGCTCGCTTCCGTCGTATTCCAGCCTCAACTCGAGCTCGGACGCGTTGAGCGCCAGGGCAAAGTTCGCGACCAGAGTGAAGTTCGTTCTCTCGAAGAACTTGGTCTCGAGCACCTCCGCGTCTCCCAGATCCGCCAGGTTCTGGTACACGTGGAAGTGTGTGAAGTTGAAGAGCACTTCGAAAAGCGGCTGGCCTCCGAGGGCCTGCTGAATCTCCGGCAGGGGATAGCGTCGGAACGGCAACAGCTCGCGTTCCGTCTGGAACGTGGCGTGCACGAGGTCAGTCCACGTGCCTCCCTTCAGTGCCATGCGCATCGGCACGCTGTTCAGGAAGACACCCACCACCTGCTCGCCCTCGAGCTCCTCCGGCCGCCCGTTCGTTGTCAGACCTGTCACGACATCGTGGTTGGCGGCAAAGGCGCTCTGAACCTTGAAATGCGCCGCGAGCAACACGCTCTTGAGCGGTACGCCCGCCGTGCGGGCGAGCTGCCGCAAGCCGGCCAGGACCTCCGCCGACGGTCGTACCCGGTGCACTCGAAGCGGCCTGTCGGTTGGCGCCTCGCGCGCGTCAGGCCAGCGCGGCAGCTTTGTGACTTCCAGATCTTCAAGCCGGTCGATCCAGAACCGGCGAGCGTCCTCAGACCTGAGCGTGGACCGCTCCAGCGCAACGAAGTCAGCATAGCTGGCCGCGGGTGATTCACGCTGTGGACGCTCCGCGAGCCCCTCTGATGACAGGTATTCGCGAAACAGCTCCACGTTGAGCAGCGCGACGCTCCACCCGTCGAGAATCGCGTGATGGAAGCTGAGCGTGAAGTGCCAGGTCGCATCGCTCCTGAGGTGTACGCGCCACCGCAGCAGCGGGGCCTGCGCCATGTCAAAGTGACGGGTCTTCTCGGCCTCGAACCACACGTCGAAGGTCTTCGCCTGTTCGGCGTCCGGCCGATTTCCGAGATCGTAGACCTCCAATGGCAAGGGAACCGACCGATGAACGACCTGTAGCGGCTCGCTGAATTCGCTCCAGTGAAAGGAGGTGCGCAGTATTGGATGACGCCGCACGACCACGTCAACCGCTGCCCGGAACCGCTGCTCATCGAAGAGCGACCGAATGCGGTAGCCGAAGACATCGTGGTACACGCCGCTCTCGGGATTCAACTGGCTGTGGAACAGCATCCCTGACTGGATGCGGGCCAGCGGATACGCGTCCACGGCATCGGCGGGAAGCTGGACGCGATCAGCCGCCGTCATGAGAGCAAAGGCTTCCCTGACGGGAGCGGATCGGGGGACGGGGCTCGTCCGGTCCATCATCACGCGCGACAGAGCGTCAATCGTCTGATGTTGGAAAAGCTCCTGAAGCGAGAAGATCAATCCGACCTGCTTCGCTCTGGCTACGATCCCGATGCTCCGGATCGAGTCGCCGCCGAGCTCGAAGAAGTTGTCGTAGATGCCGACCCGCTCGACGTGCAGGGCGTCCGACCAGATCCCCGCCAACGCCTCTTCTTCCACTGTTCGAGGGGGAACGTACTCATGCCCCAGCGACAGGCGGACGCCGTCGGGCGCAGGAAGCGCGCGGCGGTCCAGCTTGCCGTTCGGGGTGAGCGGCAGGGCATCGAGCACCACAAATGTCGCCGGCACCATGTAGTCCGGCAGCGATGCCTTCAAATGGCGGCGCAGCGTGGTCACGTCAGGAGATCCGCCTTTGCCAACGATGTAGGCCACCAGCCGCTGGTCTCCAGGACTGTCCTCGCGTGCGACCACGACGGCCGCTTCGATGTACGGATGACGAATCAGGACGGCTTCGATCTCCCCGAGCTCGATCCGGAAGCCGCGAATCTTCACCTGCTGATCGAGCCGACCCAGGAAGCCGAGCTGGCCGTCGGCCAGGTATCGCGCGCCATCGCCAGTCCGGTAGAGCCGGGCCCCCTCGCCATAGGGGCTTGGCACGAAGCGCTGGGCCGTCAGCTCCGGCCGGCCGTGATATCCCCGGGCCACGCCTGCGCCGGCGACATAGATTTCCCCAGGCAGGCCCGCAGGCAAGAGCTCGCCGTGCTCGTCGCGAACGTAGACCTGAAGGTCCGGGATCGGCCGCCCCGCCGGGCTGTCCACGTGCGGCGTATCGAGATCCGCCTGCGTGATCACGCGATAGGTCACGTGCACCGTCGTTTCGGTGATCCCGTACATGTTGACCAGGCGCGGGCACTCACCGTGGCGGCTCATCCACGGCGCCAGGTGACGCACGTCGAGCGCCTCACCCCCGAAGACGACGTACCGGAGCGCGGACATCGCACCATCCAGACGGCGCTTGCCCTCGGCTGCCACGAGCTGGCGGAACGCCGACGGTGTCTGGTTCAGGACGGTGACGCGCTCGCGCGCCAGCAGGTCGATGAATTCATCTGGCGCACGCGAGACCCCGTACGGAACGACCAGCAGCCGCCCGCCGTAGCAGAGGGCCCCCCACAGCTCCCAGACAGAGAAATCGAAGGCATACGAGTGGAAGAGCGACCAGACGTCTTGCGCCCCGAACTCGAACCAGTCGTCGGTTGCGGCGAACAGACGGGCCACGTTGCGATGCGTGACCGGTGTGCCTTTCGGCGTCCCGGTCGAGCCCGACGTGTAGATCACGTACGCAACGTTGTCGACGCTCATGCTTACAGCCGGGACCGTCGCTCGTTCCCGGGAGATCGCCTCCCACGCGCCATCGAGGCTGAGCACATGGGCTTTCGTCTCGGGGAGGCCTGCTGAGAGGCGATCCTCGGTCACCAGCACATCGATCCTCGCGTCAGCCACCATGAACGCGAGCCGCTCGGGCGGGTGTACAGGATCGAGCGGTACGTACGCCCCACCGGCCTTGAGGATGCCGAGTATGCCGACCACTAACTCGATCGACCGCTCCATGTACAGCCCGACCAGGACCTCCGGACCCACGCCCAATGACCGCAGGTGGTGTGCCAGCTGATTCGCACGGGTGCTCAGTGCGCCATACGTGATCTGGTGTCCGTCCAGGATTACGGCCACCCGATCCGGAGTCCGCACGACTTGCCGCTCGAACCACTCGTGCAGGCACATGTCGGTGGCGTAATCGACCGTCGCGTCGTTCCACTCCCGCAGTTGCCGGGCTCGCTCGTCCGCACTGAGGAGCGGTATCTCCGAAATCCGCCGCCCGGCGTCGGTGACCATGCCTTCCAGCACGGCGACGAAATGCCCCGCCATTCGTTCGATTGTCGACGCGTCGAAGAGATCGGTGTTGTACTCGAGGACGCCGTAGAATCCGCCCGGCGACTCGGCAAGATTGAGGGTCAGATCGAACTTCGCCGTCTTCTGCTCGACCTCGACCGGCGACATCGAGAGCCCGGCGACCTCCACACCTCCCGCCGGCGCGTTCTGGAGCGCGAACATCACCTGGAACAGCGGGGTCCGGCTCAAGTCCCTCGGGACATCCAGCTCGTCGAGAAGCTTCTCCAGCGGGAGATGCTGGTGGGCGTACGCATCCAGGGCGGTATCCCGGACCTGCGTCACGATCTCCCGGACGCTTGGGTCGCCGGCGAGATCCGCACGCATGACGAGCGTATTGACGAAGAGTCCGACGAGGTTTTCCGTCTCGGTTCGACTGCGGCCAGCGATGGGCGTCCCGACCAGGATGTCGTCCTGTCCCGTGTAACGGAACAGCAGACTGAAGAAGCCCGCCAGGAGCGTCATGAACGGCGTGGCGCCCTGCGTGGCGCTCAGGGCCCGCACCGCCTCGCTCAACTCCTTCGAGAGCGTGACCGGCCGGCTCGCGCCGCGGAACGACTGGACAGGCGGACGCGAGCGGTCGGTGAGCAGCTCGAGCGATTGGGGCGCCCCTGAAAGGCGGTTTCGCCAGTATCCGAGCTGCTGGTCGAGTGCCCCGGCATCGAGCCACTGCCGTTGCCAGACCGCCACGTCAACATACTGAACATTCAGATCGGCCAGCGGCGAGGTTTCACCGCGGGCGAACGCCGCATAGATCCTGGACAGTTCGCCAATCACGATCCCCATCGACCATCCGTCCGAGACGATGTGGTGAATCGTCAGCAAGAGGACGTGCTCGGACTCGGCGAGCGTTGCCACCGTCGCTCGCATCAACGGGCCCCTGGTCAGATCGAACGATCGATTGGCCTCATCGGCAGCGAGGCGCAGCGCCTGGGTCGTTCTCTCGGCGTCCGGCAGCGCGCTCAGATCGACGACCGCGAGCGCTCCAGGTGTTGCTGCACCGATGTCCTGCCGAGGACCGTCTTTACCAGTCGCAAACCGGGCGCGGAGGATCGCGTGCCGTCTGAGAATCTCGTCCACAGCGTGCGACAACGCAGCGAGGTGGAGCGGCCCCTTCAGCCGCACCGCAGACGGAATGTTGTAGGCCGCACTACCAGAGTCCAACCGATCCAGGAACCAGAGCCGCTCCTGGGCGTGTGAGAGTGGCAGATCGACATCCCGGCCAACCGGAGACAGCGGTATCTCCAACTGGTGGTCGCCGTCTGTCAGCAAGCGCTCGACGTAGCGGGCCTGCCCAGCCACCGTCGGCTCGTCGAAGACTGCGCGAAGCGGGTACTCGACGTTGAAGAGCGCGCGAACTCTCGACACCATACGAGTCGCGAGCAGGGAGTGGCCGCCCAACCGGAAGAAATCGTCCCGGACACCGATTGTCTCGATGCCCAACACTTCTGACCAGAGGGCAGCGAGCGCGCGCTCGGTTGGTGTGCGCGGTGGCTCGAACGCGTCGAGTTCGGTGCGACTCTGATCGGGTTCAGGCAGCGCCCGCCGATCGACCTTTCCGTTGGGTGTGAGCGGCAGCGCGTCCAGCGTGACGAACCTGGCCGGCACCATGTAGTCGGGAAGACTCGCCCTCAGGAAATCTCTGAGGGAAACAACGCTGTCCGCCGTCGCGAGATCGCCCACCACGTACGCCACCAGCTGCACGTCCCCGGACACCTCACGCGGCTCGACAGCGCACGCCTCCACTAAGACATGCCGCTCCAAAACGGCTTCTATCTCTCCCGGCTCGATCCGGTGCCCCCGTACCTTCACCTGTCGGTCAGCGCGACCGAGATGCTCGAGCGTCCCGTTGGGCCGCCATCGCGCCAGATCGCCGGTTCGATAGAGACGTGCGCCGGCGGCGCCGCTCACGTGGTCCGGGACAAACGGCCCGGCGGTCAGATCGGGTCGTTGCCAGTAGCCCGCCGTCACGCCGGCGCCTCCGATGTACAGCTCGCCAGCTACTCCCACGGGCGCGGGTTCGAGCTGGCGGTCCAGGACGTACACCTGAGTATTCGCGATGGGCCGTCCGACCGTAATCGGCGCGCTGCTCGCGACGGGCCCGCACGTCGACCAGACTGTCGTCTCGGTCGGGCCGTACATGTTCCAGAGCGCGCCGACACAGGCGTTCAGACGATCGGCCAGCGCGGCCGGCAGCGGCTCTCCGCCGCACAGCACGGTCAGTCCGCGCGCCCCCGGCCAGTTGGCTTCGAACAGGAGACGCCATGTCGCCGGTGTCGCCTGCATGAGGGTGGCGCCCGACCGCGAGATCGCTGCCTCCAGTTGCTGGCCGTCGCTCACCGTCGCTGCCGCCGCCACCCACACCCGCGCACCCACTGTCAGGGGCAACAACAGCTCGAGCACGGAAATATCGAACGAGTGCGTCGTCACTGCGAGCAGCAGGTCGTCAGCCGCGAGCCCTGGCGTGCGTGCCATGCTCGCGAGAAAGTTCGTCACGCACCCATGCGGCACGCACACGCCTTTCGGTCGGCCCGTGGATCCGGACGTGTAGATCACATACGCCAGCGCCGTCGGGCCGACCGCCAACGACAGATTCTCCACGGACTCGGTCTCGCCCGCGGACGTCACTGCGCCGATATGCACGACGGCCGTGCCCTCGGGCACCATCGAGGCGAAGGCCTTTCCGGTCACCACCGCAGCCGCAGCCGAGTCTTCGAGCATCAACCTGACTCGGTCGGTGGGATACGCGGGGTCGACGGGCACATACGCAGCTCCCGCCTTGAGCACACCAAGGATCGCCACGACGAGGTCTGCCGACCGTTCGAGCCAGATCGCCACTCGCACGCCGGGACCGACACCCAGATCTCTCAGCCGGCGCGCCAGACGGTTCGCCTGCGTGTTGAGTTCCCGGTAGCTGAGCGTCGTCGTCTCCGCAACGACGGCCACCGCATCGGGTGTCCGTGCGACCTGCGCTTCGAACACCTCGGGAATCGTCGCCGACGGAGGCGCGGTCGCCGTGTCGTTCCACTCGACGAGCAGCCGTGCACGTTCGTCAGCGTTCAGCAGCGGCAATGCCGAGACGCGCGCGTCGGGGTTCGCGACGACGCCCGCGACCAGTGCCTGGAAGTGCCCCGCCATCTGCTGGATCGTGGCGGCATCAAACAGATCCGGGTTGTATTCGAGCGCCCCCACGATGCCTTTGCGCGACTCGAAGAGGCTCAACGCCACGTCGAACTTCGAGGTCCCCTGTTCGACGACGACCGGTGCCAGCGAGACGTCCCGAATGTGCAGCGCAGCCGCGGGTACGTTCTGAAGCGCGAACATCACCTGGAACAGCGGCGTGCGGCTCAAGTCCCGTTCCACCTTCAGCTCGTCCACCAGCCTCTCAAACGGCACGTCCTGGTGCGCGTATGCCCCGAGCGCGGTCTCCCGGACCTGTGCCAGCAACGCGCGGAACGACGGGTCAGAACCGAGTTCCGCCCGCAGGACCAGCGTGTTGACGAACAGCCCGATCATCCCTTCCGTCTCGGCACGCGTGCGTCCCGCGATCGGCGTCCCGACAAGCACATCCGGCTGGCCCGCGTACCGATACAGCAACGTCTGGAAGACCGCCAGCAGCGTCATGAACAGCGTCGCGCCCTCCCGCCGACTGAGCGCTCCCAGCGCCGCCGCCGTTTCGGTCGAGATCTCGACTGGCACGCTTCCACCGGCAAAACTCTGAACGGCCGGCCGCGGTCGATCCGTGGGCAGCTCGAGGACGCGCGGCGCGCCCGCCAGCCGTGTCCGCCAGTAGGCGAGCTGCGCGTCCATGGCGCCGCCGGCCAGCCAGTCGCGCTGCCAGACGGCGTAGTCGGCGTAGTGAAGCGTGGGTTCCTGCAACCGCGAGGGGCGCCCGTCGATGAATTCCTCGTACAGCGTGCCCACCTCGCCGACCAGGAGTCCGGCCGACCATCCGTCGGTCACGATGTGATGCGCGGAGAACAGCACCATGTGATCCGCGTCCGACAGACGCACCACGATGGCCCGCACCAGGGGCCCGGTTGCCAAGTCGAACGGCCGCTGAGCGGCTTGCGTGGCCAGCCGGCTCACTGTCTCGTGACGGGCATCCGGCGCAAGACGACTCAGGTCCGCCAGCTCGATCGAGATCCTCGAGACCGGGGTAATGCGCTGCACGGGGCGGCCTTCGCCGTCTCGCCCGACGACAGCGCGCAGGCCCTCGTGCCGTCGTATGACCTCACGGTACGCGGCCGCGAACGCGGCGAGGTGTAGCGGGCCGGTGAGTCGCAGCGCACTGGGCACGACATACGCGCTCCCTCCCGGCTCGAGCTGGTCGAGGAACCACAGGCGCTCCTGGGCGTATGAAAGCGGCGCATCCCCCTCACCGTCGCGCCTGGCCATCGGCGGCGCGACTGGCGTGGCCTCTCCTTGATGCGCTGCCTCGATCACCCGGGCGAAAGCGGCGACCGTCGGCTGCTCGAACAGCGTCCGCAGCGGTAGATCGACGCCGAACAGCGCCCGCACACGCGCCCCCACCTGGGTCGCCAGCAGTGAATGCCCCCCGAGCTCGAAGAAGTCGCTGTGCGCACCCACCTGCGGAACGCCCAGCACGCTCGCCCAGACATCGGCGAGGATCTCTTCCATCGGGCTCCGTGGCGCCACGTAGGTCGACTCGATCGCCTGAGGCTCCGGCGCCGGCAGCGCCCGTCGGTCAACCTTGCCGTTCGGTGTCAGGGGCAACGCGGCCAACGTCACGAACGTCGTCGGCACCATGTAATCGGGGAGCCGGTCCTTCAGCGCCTCGCGCAGGGCGCCGCCGCTGGCCGCGGCGGCTCCCTCGGCCGCCACGACATAGGCCACGAGACGGTCGTCACCCGGGGCTGCGGTGTACACGACGACGACCGCGTCTCCGATGCCGGGCTGCTGTCGCAGGACCTCTTCGATCTCCCCCAGCTCGATGCGGAACCCCCGCAGCTTCACCTGATCGTCGATGCGTCCCAGAAACTCCAGCTCGCCGTCGGAACCGTGGAAGCTGAGATCTCCCGTCCTGTAGAGGCGCTCCCCGGGCAGCTCGCTGAACGGATGGGGCACGAACTTCTCGGCGGTCAACTCCGGGCGTTTCAGGTAGCCTCGACCCAGGCCAGCCCCACCGATGTAGAGCTCGCCCGCGATACCCACTGGCGTCGGCTGCATGCGGCGATCGAGCACGTAGAGCTGCGTATTGATGATCGGCCGGCCAATCGCGACGGCACCGGAGGTCGGCGTGTCTTCGGACACTTCGTAGACGCAGCACCCGACGACGGTCTCCGTCGGACCGTACTCGTTGATGAGTCGCGTTCGCGGCGCGTGGGTCCTCCAGAAGTCGATGTCGGTCGCCGTCAGGGCCTCACCGCCGATGACGAAGGCCCGCGTGCCTCCCGCCGCTTGCTCCGGAGGGATCGTCGCGGCAAGCATCTTCAGGTGAGCCGGCGTGAGCTTCACCAGTCCAAAGTCGCTACCCGAGGCCAGGGCCTCACCGAGCGCCTCGACCTCGCGCGCTTCCGGCAGGAGCACCACGCGTCGTCCGGCGATGAGCGGTGAGATCAGGCTCGTGATGGTCGCATCGAATCCAAGCGAGGATTGCACCGGGGCCCCACTCCCCTCGGCGAGGGGATACGTCCGCGTGCACCAGTCAAGATAGTTCGCTACGCTCGCATGCTCGATCATCGTCCCCTTGGGCCGTCCGGTCGACCCTGAGGTGTACATCACGTACGCCAGATGGCGTGGCGTCACGTCGGTTCGACGATTCACGGTGTAATCGGCGTCGTCCCGCCCACCGTGATCGACGCATTCCACCGTGGCCGAACCGGCAGCAATCTCCTCGCGCAGGTGTTCCTGTGTCAGGACAAGCTCAGCCCCACAGTCCTCGAGCATGTACTGCAGACGCTGTTTCGGGTAGTCGCGAGGCAATGGTACGTACGCGCCACCGGCCTTGAGGACGCCCAGGATGGCGGCCAACATCTCCGGGCCTCGCTCCATGAACAGGCCCACCAGCGCGTTGGGCTTCACTCCGAGTTCCGCCAGACGAACAGCCAGCCGATTGGCCCAGCGATCCAATACCGAATACGTCACCGACCGGTCTTCGAAGACCAGGGCCACCGAGTCGGGAGTCTTAGCCGCCTGCTCCTCGAACATCTGATGAACGCAACGCGGGCCAGTGAGCGACACCTGCGTGTCATTCCAGTCGACCAGGAGTTGCTGGCGCTCCGCCGTGGTCAACATCGGGATGTCGTCGATGCGCGGATTGGCGTCGCTCAGCAGGCCGTCGAGCAGCATCTCGAGGTGCGCCAGCATTCGCCCGACGGCCGCCGCGTCGAAACGGCTGCCGTCGTAGTCGATGCGCAGCGACAATCGCTCGCCCGGGCCAACGACCACTATGAGCGGATAGTTGGTACGCGACTCGGCCACATCCTCCCGAACCGCCAGTCCGCCCGCATTTCCGTCCGAAAAGGGCCGCACGGGGTAGTTTTCGAAGACGAACGCACTCTCGAAGAGCGGAGTCGCCGACGGCACGCCGCTCCAGCGTTGAATGTCGACGAGAGACGCGTACTCGTACTCGCGTTGTTCGACCTGCTGGCGCTGAATGCTCGTCAACAAGGAGAGCACGGGCACATCTGCCAACACTCGCGCGCGCACGGGCAGCATCGTGATGAACAGACCGACCATCGATTCAGAACCACTAAGGTCGGCCGGACGACCCGACGATGTGGTGCCGTAGACGACGTCATCGGTGCCGCCATAACGGCTCAGGAGGATCGCCCAGGCCCCCTGCACGACCGTATTGAGCGTCAGGTTGTGGCGGCGAGCGAACGCCTGCAGCGCGGCTGTCCTGGCCGCGGAGATCTGGACGCGTTCGCTGCCGAACGCTTCTCGCGTCCCGACAGTCGCACGGCGTCGGTTGACTCCGAGCGGCGTCGGGGCCTCGAACCCCTTGAGCCTTTCACGCCAGAAGGTCTCGGCCGCTGTCGGGTTCCGTGCCATGAGCCAGGCGACGAAGTCCCTGAAAGGCCGTGGCGGTGGCACTTGTGGCTCGACGCCGCGGCGCAGTGCGTCGTAGAAGACCTGCACTTCGTGCAGCACGACAGCGACGCTCCAGCCGTCCAGGAGCACGTGATGGAACGTCCAGAAAAACCTGTAGGCGTCCTCCGACAGCCGGATGAGCGCCATTCGCATCAGCGGCGCGCGATCGAGTCGAAGCGGTCTCTGCCGCTCCTCAGCGACGAAATCAGCAAGACGGGCTTGGTGTTCTGCCGCAGGCACCTCGCGCCAGTCCTCGTTGATCCACGGCAGGTCCACGCGCGACCGCACCAGCTGCAGCGGCCCCTTCTCGCCTTCCAACGCAAACGCCGTGCGCAGCACGGCATGCCTGTCGACCACGAGCTGCCACGCGCGCTGGAACGCGGCCGCATCGAGCTTCCCTTCGATCGTGTAGCCGAGCCGTTCGACATAGACGCCGGACTCCGGCGAGTACAGAGTGTGGAACAGCAGGCCACGCTGGAGCGGCGTCAGCGGATAGATGTCCGCGACCCTCCCTCGCGTAGCCGGCGATTTCGACGGACGCGTCACTCAGTACCTCCAGCTGCTCGGATCCGCCCCCGGGGGAGCCGTTTCCTTGATGCGCTCGAGAATCCGGGGCACGTACATCTGGACGTAGCGTAGTTGGCTGTAGGCAATTCCGCGTTCGTGGTCGCCGTTCCAGCAATGCTCCGCGCGGTCCCCGTAATCGACGACGCCGGCGTAGGGGGGAGTCGCGGACTTCAGAAACTGCTCTGTCAGGTACACCGCGTTGTTCAGGTAGTAGTTGTCCATGTCTCCGACGTAGATATGGAGCTTCCCCCGGAGCTTCGGGCCGAGAGTGGACCAGTCGCGCCGCAGGATCCAGGAGAGGTCGTAGTTCTCCTTCCAGTAGTCCGCCACACTTCTATCGATCGCCCCCGTGCGTTTGTCCCAGATGGGCCGGGGATAGCCGTCGTTCCCCACGGGGGAGTAGACGGCCTGCCAGATGTCCCATTGACCGCCCGAGCGGCCCCGGCTTGCGAGGGCCAGCTCGAGATGGTTCAACTGCTCGAGCGTGCCGCTCACATGGCCGAGATAGTTGCGGCGCCCGGGACGGGGTGTCCGGCGGAACGGTCCGTCGATCCAGTAGGCGTTGGCGTCCTCGTAGAGGTTCACCACGGTGTAAGCCCGGAAATCGATCGGATCAGGGCAGGCAACGAACGCGCCGTTGTACTGGTCCGGATAGAAGACCTGCGCCGCCATCGCCTCCCACCCGCCGGTGGATCCGCCGTAGAGGAACCGGGCCCATCCCTCTCCGATCCCTCGAAACTGCTTCTCGATGTAAGGAATCAACTCGTGGGTGATTGCGTCTCCGTACGGTCCGAGGTTCGCCGAGTTCACGGCGTAGGAAGCGTCGTAGTACGGATTGGCGTGCTGGATCTGCACGACCAGCATGCGCGGAAAGCCCGGGCTGATCCAATCCTTGTACAGCGCGTACGCCGCCTCCTCTCGCACGCGGTTGTAGCAGTCCACGCCGTACCGGGCGTTGTACACGCACGGGGCCTTCTCGTCGGGCGGATCGGTGCGCCAACCATCGAAGTCTCTCGTGAAGTGACCGTGAAAGACGGCCAGCGGATAGCGAACCTCCGGGTGCTCTGCGTAGCCGGCCGGGAGCAGCACGTGAGCTCCCAGATAGACATCCGTGCCCCAGAACTTTGACAACAGCGTGCTCTTGATGCGCACGTGCTTCACCCACGGCGTGTCTTTCGGCGGATCGAGCGGCGGAATCGTCTGATCGAGGGTCAACTCGACCACGTCGTCCTTTGCAGGATCCACGCGCCGCTCGATCGGCAGCGAATAGAGATTGCCCGGCTTCCTCGCCCACTGCTGCCCCTCTCCCATGTCCGGCGGCAGCGACACCGTATGGCCATCGGCGCGTGTGTAGGTTCGATAGCGGTTGAGCAGCGCCTGCACGCGATAGTTCCCGGGGGGCAGCCCTGCGAGGCCGGACACGGGATACCCGAATGCCGCCCCGTCAACCGTTCGCCTGCTGCCCGGCATCCAGCTCTCTACGTCCACACCAAATACCTGGGCAGACTGAGGGCCGTCGTTCACCTGGAACCTCGGCTCACCGGCGGCAGCCGCGGATACCAACACGAGAAGGCGGCCCTGGAGCGCTTCGCGGGCCGCACCGTCAGGCAAAGTGATCGTGAATTTCAGCGAGGTCTCCGACGCGACAACCTGAGACAAGGGCACGTCGGGGCCCGTCGCACGTCCGCATCCGGCAGCCAAAGCGATGCACGGCACCGCCGCTCGAAGGATCGCCGGGGCTCTCACGCCGATTGATGTCCTCAGCCTACCGATCGTGGTCGTACAGTTGGTCGTAGAGTGCCTTTGCGATGAGGGTGTGGCCCAACGCATTAGGGTGAAGCCGATCCCACCCTGCGATGACCAGTTGGTCATATCCCGCTGCTTCGAAGGAACCTTCCAGTCGAATCACTTCGAACCCCGCCCGCGTCGACTCGTGCTCGACAATGTCGTAGATCAGCCGATACGTGCTCTCGTACCTCTTCTCTTCCACCAAGTAAGGGACGATCACCACCAGCACCCGGAATCCATGCTGGCGCTGCAGCCTGCCGAGTTCTCCAAGGGCGTATCGCAGCTTGCCGATCCTGGCATGAGACAAGTAGTTCGCGACACGGAACCGGGATGCAGCGGAACCATTCGTCTCCATTTCAGTCTTCAGGCGGCTCATGATTGCGCCCAGTTCCGCGTCACCTGTCGTGTCAGCGATGTAGTCCCTGTTGTCGGCGGCGAAATTGGCCTCGAGGTTGGCGCGCATGTTGTCTCGACCGAGCCCGGCAGTGTCCAGGCGCGACCTGACGAACTGGAAGAGCCGGATTCTGTAGATCGGCGACCCGTATCTGCGCGCCCTCAGAATGTACTCGACGTTGGTACTGGCGACTTCCACATCGTTCACGACATAACCGACCACGACGACGTCTGGCTTGTACTGAATGCCGATGTCCTTCAGCGTCGCGACCTCCTGCAGCGTATCGTAGCCGCCGAGAGCCATATTCAGGACCTCGACGGCGCGGCCCTTTTGACGCAGCATGTCGTCTAACCGTCTCGCAAAAGACTCGTTGGGTCCCAGGGAGTTGCCGAACGCCACTGAGTCGCCGACGACGACGACGCGGCTGGTGCCGGCGGGCTTTTGCAGTTCGTACTCCCTGTCCCTGAATCCGCGGGAATTGATCCTGACGTGGGTGCCCCATGCATACCCTTCCGCAAATGGCGTCGCCTCGTAGATTCGCTCCTTGACCGACGACGGCCGCAGAATCAGCTCTCGCCCGTTTGCCAGTTCTCCGAAAGGGTTGTAGTCGAACACGCGCAGGACGGCCTCGATGACCAACAACGGCGTCACGATGGACGCCAGAAGAAGAACGGCCTCGCCTCTCCCTGGAACCTTCACCGAGAGCCGGATGGAGTGACGCCTGACGACCAGATACGCCCCGAGCGCCACCAACACGATCTGCGCCACGGCGATACCGGCAAGCATCGTGGAATTGGCTATGTGGTGGTCGGACACGAAGGCCGCTTCGATGACCCACTTGTTGAACAGGACGCCCGTCGCGATCGACAGGCCTCCCAAGCAGAGCATCGCCGTATGTCGTTGTACCTTCATGACGCCGGGGTGGAGTGACGATCGAACGGACCGGAACGGTCAGTATTCCTGGCCCTGGAGCAGTCGGTCGAGCGTGGCCTGATCGAGGTCGGCGAGAGGGAAATCCGAGGGAGATGCGCCGCCCGCATCTGGAGACAGGCAGTGCGCGATGATGCCCCGAAGAGCATCGGCGATACCGTCGACCAGCCCCTGCATCGTCGCGCGCGCGTGCACGTTCTCGCTGTACTGCAGCGAGAGCTGGAGCCGACCGTCGACGATGATCCCGGACACCTCCATCAGATGGCGGGGCCGGGCTCGAGGGCTCTGCGCTGGACCGCTGGACCCGGTCGCAAAGCGGAACGGCGTGTTCGCTGCGAGCGTCTGGTCGAACCGACCGAGGTAGTTGAAGATCACTTCTGCCGGCGCATCCCCGAGTTGGGCGATGCGGGCCGGCTCGCTGTAGCGAAGAAGCCCGTAGCCGATGCCCCGCTGTGGAATCTGCCGAAGCTGCTCCTTGATCGCCGTGAGTGCGCTCCCCGGATCCTCTTTCGCAGGCAGCTCGAGCCGCACGGGGAAGATCGTCGTGAACCACCCGACGGTCCGGGACACGTCGAGATCATCGAACGGCGACTCGCGCCCGTGTCCTTCGAGATCGACGACCAGCGCCCGCGATCCCGTCCACGGGGCAAACGCCTGCAGCAGCGCGGTGAGCAGGACGTCGTTGATCTGGGTGCCGTAGGCCTCGGGGACCTCGGTGAGCAGCGCGTGCGAGTCCTCCTCGGTCAGCGTGGCCGACACGACCGCCCGGGAGGCGATCGTGTTGGGTCCGTCCGTGCGGTCCACGGGCAGCCGCGGCGCCTCGCCTGTCACCTGCTGCTGCCAGTACGCCACTTCCTCGTTCAGCGCTCCGCTCTGAACGTACTCGTACAACTTCCGTGCCCAGTGCTGGAGGGCCGTCGTCTTCCGCGGCAGCGTCGCCGACACCCCCCGGATCGCCTGGTCGTAGGCGGTCAACAGGTCTTCGAGCAGAATCCGCCACGACACGCCGTCGACAACCAGGTGGTGAGCGATGAGGAATACACGATCCGGCTCGTCGCCGCATGCGAAGTGACGCACGTGGAAGAGCGGCCCACGGCCAAGGTCGAAGCTCGTGTGAAGCGCTTCGATCTGGCGGGTCATCTCGGCGGATCGCTCGGCCGGAGCGAGGGAGGACAGATCCACCGTCGAGAACGGAGATCGTCCGTCAGGCGTCATGCTCTCCTGATGCCATTCTCCGTCCCGCAGCTCGAAGCGGTGGCGGAGCGCGTCGTGATGGAGGAACAGTGACGCGACGCTTTGGCCCAGGCATGCCGGATCCAGCCGCGCGCGGGCCTCGAGCAACAGGGCCTGATTGAAGTGGTGAGGCTCGGCCGGGGGAGACTCGAAGAACCACCGTTGGATGGGCGTCAGGGCCACGGCTCCGGTCACCGCCCCCTGCTCCGCCGCCACTTCGCCCACTCCCGCCACGGCGGCGAGCTCGGCGATTGTCTGATGCTCGAAAATCTGCCTTGGCGTGAGCCGCAGACCCGCTTCGTTCGCGCGGGCCACGATCTGAATCGCGAGGATCGAGTCCCCGCCCACGTGGAAGAAGCTGTCGTGCACGCCGAGCTGGTCCACCCCAAGCACACGAGACCAGATCGCCGCCAGCGTCTTCTCCCTGGGGTCGCGCGGCGCGATGAAGGCCGTCTCCAGCTCCGGCCTCGATTGCTCCGGAGCCGGAAGCGCACGACGGTCGATCTTCCCGTTCGGGGTGAACGGCCAGGCATCGAGCGTCACGAACGCCGCCGGAATCATGTACTCGGGCAGCGAGGCTCTGATGTGCCTCTGAAGCTCGGTGACGCTCAGGGGCTGGTCCCCGCTCGCCAGCATGTAGGCCACCAGTCGCGTGTGGCCCGGCGCGTCTTCCCTCGCCACGACCACGGCATCCCGGATCGACTGGTGCTGGCCCAGCACGGTCTCCACCTCACCGAGCTCGATCCGGTGGCCTCGGATCTTCACTTGATGGTCGATCCGGCCGAGGAACTCGATCCGACCGTCCGGCCGATACCGCACGCGGTCTCCGGTGCGATAGAGTCGCGATCCTCCGGCCACATCGAAAGGATTCGGGACGAACCGCGCCGCTGTCTCGTCCGGGCGTTTACGGTACCCGCGTGAGACGCCAGCCCCGCCGATGTGAAGCTCGCCGGGCACGCCGATCGGGAGCAGTCTGGTCTCCCGATCGAGCACGTACACCTTGGTGTTGGCGATCGGATGCCCGATCGAGGTCGGCGCGTCACGGTCCTCTACGTGGTCGAGCGTCGACCAGACCGTGGTCTCCGTCGGACCGTACATGTTCCAGACCGATCGAGCGCCGGACAGCAGCCGGCTCGCAAGATCCTGCGAGAGCGCCTCACCGCCGCAGAGCGCCTTCAGTGACGCGCCGCCCGACCACCCGTTGTCAAGCACCAGGCGCCATGTCGCCGGAGTTCCCTGCATGGCCGTGGCCTGGTGGCGTTCGACGAGCGCAGCCAGCTGCCCGCCGTCGCGCACGTCATCGGGACCTGCGACGACCAGTCGGGCCCCGGTGGTGAGCGGCAGAAGCAGTTCGAGCACGGAGATATCGAACGAAATCGTCGTGACCGACACGAATGTGTCGTCGCGATCGAGTCCGGGGACCGCACGCATGGTTTCGAGGAAGTTCACGACGGAACCGTGCGCGATCTGCACGCCCTTCGGGCGGCCGGTCGAACCGGACGTGAACATCACGTACGCCAGGTTGCGGGGATCGAGACTGTGAGAGGCACTGCAGTCTGCCGTCGGCGCGTTGGCCGGCCAATCGGCGTCGATGCGAAGGACCTGGACGTCTGCTCCAAACCGGTGTGCCAGGTGGGCCTGTGTGAGAACGAGCGCCACGTCGGCATCCTCGAGGATCACTCGAAGACGCTGCTCGGGATACGACGGGTCGAGAGCAACGTAAGCGCCGCCCGCGTTGAGGATCCCGAGCATTCCCACGACGAGATCGAGGGACCGATCCAAACACAGTCCGACGCGCACCTCCGGCCCGACGCCGACACTCTGCAGATAACTCGCCAGCCGGGCCGCCCGGTCGTCGAGCTGCCGGTACGTCAGTTGCCGCCCCTCGAACACGACCGCGACAGCGTCCGGCGTCAGGGCGACCTGTGCCTGGAACACATCGGGAATGCACGCATCGCTCCGGTACATCTCCTCCGTCGCGTTCCAGGTCTCCAGCAACTGCGTGCGTTCTGCCGTTGAGAGCAGCTCCAGCGTGGCGACCGGACGCGTGGGCTCGGCGACAGCCGCCTCGAGCAGCTGGGTGAAGTGCCCGACCATCCGCCGGATCGTCGCCGCGTCGAACAGATCCGAGCTGTATTCCAACGTCCCCCGAATTCCCGATGGCGATTCCGCCAGGCTCAGGGTCATGTCGAATTTCGACGTCGCTTGCTCGATTTCTACCGGCAACAAGGACAGGCCGGGAAGCGACAGGGTTTCGGTGGGCGTGTTCTGCAGCGCGAACATGACCTGAAACAGCGGCGTGCGACTCAAGTCCCGTTCCACTTCCAGCTCGTCCACCAGTTTCTCGAACGGCAGGTCCTGATGCGCGTAGGCCCCCAACGCTGTTTCGCGTACCTGGGCCAGCACGTCCCGGAACGTCAGTGCTCCATCGAAGTCTGCGCGCATGACCAGTGTGTTGACGAACAGCCCAATCAGCCCCTCGGCTTCCGCGCGCGTGCGCCCGGCGATCGGCGTCCCGACGAGGACCGTCTTCTGACCCGAGTACTTGTAGAGCAGCGTCTGGAAGGCGGCCAGCAGCGTCATGAACGGCGTCACGCCTTCGCGACGGCTCAGCACCTGAAGTGCTTCGGACAGATCCTTGGCGATGCTGACCGGCTCACTTGCACCGGCGAGGCCCTGGAGTGGTGGCCTGGGCCTGTCGGTCGGCAGCTCGAGCAACCCGGACGCACCCGCCAGTCGATCGCTCCAGTAAGAGACCTGCGCGTCCATCGCGCCGGCGTCCAGCCAGTTCCGCTGCCAGACTGCGTAGTCCGCATACTGAATGGGCGGCTCCGCAAGTGGCGAGGGGTGGCCGGTGATGAACGCTGGATACAGCGTCGTGAGCTCCCGCACGATGAGTCCCATCGACCACCCGTCGGTGACGATGTGGTGCGCCGAGAACAGCGCGACGTGGGTCTCGTCCTCGAGCCGAAGCACGGTCGCCCGCACCAGCGGCCCGGACGCCATGTCGAATGGGCGCCTGGCCATGAGCAGGGCCAGCCGGCGCATTTCCTCTTCGCGCGCAATCGGGGCGAGAGAGCTGAGATCGACGAACTCGAGGGCGATCGACTCGCCATCGGTGATGCGCTGTTCGCCGCGCCCGTCACCCGTTGTGACGATTACCGTGCGCAACGATTCATGGCGCCGGACGACCTCGCGGTAGGCAGCCGCGAACGAGGCCACATGGAGCGTTCCCGTCAGCCGCAGCGCGCTGGGTACGACATACGCGCTCCCGGAGGGCTCGAGCTGGTCGAGGAACCACAGACGTTCCTGGGCGAAAGAGAGCGGAGCGCTGCCGCGGTCGACGCGACGGTGTATCGATGGAGCGCGAACGACCGCGCCTCCTTGTTTCGCCGCTTCCACCTGCGCAGCCAGTCCTGCGACCGTCGGGTGCTCGAAGAGCGTGCGCAGCGGGAGATCGACTTCGAACACCTGTGCGACGCGGCTCATCACCCGGGTCACCAGCAGCGAATGCCCGCCGAGCTCGAAGAAGTCGCTTTGCACGCCGACCTGCGGCACACCCAGCACGCTCGCCCACACGTCGGCGAGGATCTCTTCCACCGGGCTCCGCGGCGCCACGTGGGCCGATTCGAGCGCCTGGGTCTCCGGCGCCGGGAGGGCCCGGCGGTCGACCTTGCCGTTCGACGTGAGGGGCAGGGCATCCAGCGCGACGAACGCCGCCGGCACCATGTAGTCGGGCAACGACGTCTTCAGAAAATCTCTGAGCTCGGTCACTCCCGGCGGTTCCGCCTCTGCCACCGTGTAGGCGACGAGCCTCACCTGGCCCGGCGTGTCCTCGCGCGCGACGACGGCCACCGCCCGCAACGCCGGGTGTCGGCTCAGGGCCCCTTCGATCTCCCCCAACTCAATGCGGAAGCCTCGAATCTTCACCTGATGATCCCGCCGCCCGAGATACTCCATTTCGCCGTTCGGCAGGTAAAGCCCCAGGTCTCCCGATTTGTACAGGCGTGCTCCGGCCGGGCCGCCAAAGGGATGTGGAATGAACCGTTCCGCCGTGAGCTCCGGCCGATTGAGATAGTTCCGAGCCAGTCCCGCTCCGCCTACGTGCAGCTCGCCAGGCACACCGACCGGCAGCAGTCTCATACCCGAATCAACGAGATACGTCTGCAGAGTAGGAATCGGCACGCCGATGTTGCTGCCGTCCTTTTCGAGATCCTCAGCCTCGAGACCCTTGAACGTCACATGAACGGTGGTTTCAGTAATCCCGTACATGTTGACGAGCTTCACATCTGGGTATGCCCGGTTCCACGGCTGTAACTGCCTTGGGGCCAGTGCCTCGCCGCCGAAAATGATGTAGCGCAGGGCCACGCTCGTCCTTCGCTGGCTCAGCGCGTGGTGCATGAGCTGCTGGAAGGCGCTCGGTGTCTGGTTGAGAACCGTCACCTCCTCGGACAGTATGAGACCCAGAAACTGCTGCGGATCCTTGTTGACGCCTTCCGAGACGATGACCAGTCTGCCTCCATAGAGCAGGGCGCCGTACATCTCCCAGACGGAGAAGTCGAAACAGTAGGAGTGGAACACCGACCACACGTCTTCTTCCGTGAACGCAAACTGCATGTGGTCGTTGACCATCAGCCGGACCACCTGCCGATGCTCGAGCAGAACGCCCTTGGGTCTTCCGGTCGACCCCGATGTGTAGATGCAGTACGCGATGTTGTCGGGAACGGCATGAGCCGCTGGTGGCTGGGAAGATCTGCTGCCTATTGCCTCGCGATCGCGGTCGAGCAGGATCAGTGAGGAAACGCTGTCGGCCAGGATACCGATACTGCTGGATGTCGAAATGGCATGCGAGACACCGGAATCGTTGACGATGTAGGAGCGCCGTTCGTCCGGATAATCCGGGTCAATCGGCAGATACGCCCCGCCGGCCTTCAGAACGCCCAGTATCGCCACGATCATGTCCGGAGATCTGGCCAGACACAGGGCCACCAGTGTTTCCCGACCGACGCCCTGTTCGCGAAGGTAATTCGCGAGCCGGTTGCTCTCCTCGTCCAGCTGGCGGTAGGTCAACTGCGTGTGCTGGAAGACGACCGCCACTCGATCGGGATACCGGGCAACCTGCTCCTCGAAGATCGAGTGAATGGTCTTCTCGCGCGGATACTCGGCGGCCGTTCGATTCCAATCGACGAGCTGAGTTCGTTTTTCGGCCTGGCTGAGCAGATCGACGTCGTTCACCGGAACATCGGAACCGGACGCGAAGCACTCGAGCAGCGCTTCAAAGTGCCCGGCCAGCTGCTCGATCATGAACTCGTCGAACAGGTCGGTGTTATAGACCCACGTCCCGACGAACCCCTCGGCCGTACGCTGAACTGACAGGTTGACGTCGTACTTGCCGTGACCGAGATTCGTATCGACCAGAATGGCTTTCGTCTGTCCGACCGTGATTGCGGCGGGAGGGGCGTCGTCGAATCGAAAGAGCACGTCGAACAGCGCCGTCCGGCTCATGTCGACCTGGGGATTCAGCTCCTTGACAAGCCAATCGAAGGGCATGTCTTCATGCCGCCGCGCATCGTCGACAGTCCGGATGATTTGCTTCAGGAACGCGCCGAAGGTCGGGCGGCCACCGAGATTGCTGCGCAGGACCAACAGGTTTGCGAAGGGCCCGACGGCGTTTCGAACGGCAGCATGACGACGACAGGGGACACTGGTACCGACGACGATCTCCTCGTGACCCGAATAGCGGTGCAGGAGCACATTGAATGCGGCCAGCAGGACCTCGAACGTTCCCGTGTGCTCAGCACGGCCACGCGCGTCTATCTGGCTGGACAGGCGGCCGCTGAACGCGAAGGTCCGCCGACCGACCGAATAGGTATGAACGGCCGGGCGGCCGACGCGCGTTGGCAGTGTCAGTGCCTGAAGTGGGCCGGCCAGCTGGCGCTTCCAATAGAACAGCAGTTGCTCGACAACGTCTTCCGGCAAAGTGCGCTGCCAATTCGCATGGTCGATGTACCTGACGGTCAGGTCCGCGAACCGGGCAGGCCGCTTTTCGGTCTGAGCGTTATAAGACTCTGCGATCTCCTGTGCGAGCACGCGTAACGACCACGTGTCGGCCGCACTATGGTGCACGGTCACGACCAATACAGCGGTGGCGTCGGCAAGGCGAAAGAGCGTGGCCCGAATCAGTCGGTCACGATCCAGCGCAATCGGAATCTGCGACGCCTCCAACGCGAACTGGACCACCAGCTCGGACGCATCTCGGTCCGGGTCTCCTGCGACGTCGCGAACGTTCAGTTCGAGATCGGTATGCGGAACGACTTCCTGATACGCGTGACCGTCGCGCGTGACGAATCGCGTGCGCAGGACGTCGTGTCGGCCAGTGACGAGATTGATGGCCCGCTGCAGCAGGTCCGCATCGACGCCTCCCTGAAAATGCAGGACCAGCGGCAGGTTGTGATAGACCGGATGCGATTCATAGACATTGCCGGTCTCGAACTGGTCGATAAACCACATTCGCTCCTGGTGGTAGGACAGCGAACCTCGGGAGTCGTGGGACGCTGAAAGCGGAATGCTCGCCAGCTCGAGATCCGGATCGAGTCGCAGGGCGTCGATCGGCGCCGCGGGGTCGCGAACAATACTCTCGAGGAGCGTGATAAACCGGCGGCACAGGCGCGCGATCGTTGGCGCCTCGAACAGATCGGTGCGGTACACGAACGTGCCACGAATGCCGTCTCCAGACTCCCACGCGTACAGATCCAGGTCTGATCTGACGTGCGCGCTCGTGTCATCCAGTGCAGACGCCTTGAGGCCGGCGAGGTCAATCGCCATCTGCGGGGTGTTCTGAAAGATGAACATCGCCTGAAACAACGGCATCTTTCCGAGATCCCGGATCGGCTCGAGCTCCTCGACCAGCTTCTCGAAAGGCAGATCCTGGTTGGCATACGCCCCGAGCGCAGCCACCCGCACCTCCGCCAGTAATTCCTGGAACGACATGTCATGGCGCACGTCGGCCCGCAGCACCAGCGTGTTCACGAACAACCCGATCAACCCTTCAGTTTCGGTCCGGGTACGCCCGGCGATCGGCGTCCCGACGAGGACCTTCTCCTGGTCCGCGTACCGATGGAGCAACGCCTGGAAGGCGGCGAGCAGCGTCATGAAGAGCGTCGCACCCTCCCGGCGGCTCAGCGCCACCAGCGCCTCCGACAACGCGCGCGGGAGCCAGACCGGCTCGGTCGCGCCCGCAGTGCTCTGTACCGCCGGCCTCGGTCGATCCGCGGGCAACTCCAGCAACCGTGGAGCACCGCGCAGTCGATCCCTCCAGTACGAGAGCTGGGCCTCTAGGACATCACCCTGGAGCCATTGCCGCTGCCAGTGGGCGTAGTCCGCATACTGGATGGGCAGCTCCGGGAAGGCCGACGGACGTCCCCGCGAGAAGGTCTCGCACACGCTGCTCAGCTCACTGAGCAACACGCGGATCGACCACACGTCGGAGACAATGTGGTGCATCGTCAGAAGCAGCGCATGCTCCTGGTCCGCCAGGCGGATCAGCGTCGCCCGCATCAGCGGACCCCGCGACAGGTCGAAGGGGCGAGCGGCCTCCTGGCGCGCCAGACGTCGGACCTCCTTTTCCCGGCCGGTTTCCGGCAGCTCGCTCACGTCGACCCGACAGAGCGCGCACGGCTCCCCTGCGTCGATGACCTGCTGTGCCCGACCCTCGGACTCGGTGAACGTCGTCCGCAACGCCTCGTGCCGACGAACGACTTCTCGAAGCGCCCCGTTCAGCGCTTCGGCTCGCAGTGGACCCGACAGCCGTATGGCCGCCGGAATGTTGTACGCAGCGCTCCCCGGCTCCAGTCGATCCAGAAACCACAGGCGTTCCTGAGCGAAGGAAGCTGCAAATCTCACGCTCGCTCTCCTCCCTGCGTGTGCTTCACTTCGCGCGGCAAGCGTTCAATTGCGGGTACATGAATGGTGCGTCCAACCTGCTTCGCGGTGTCGACGTAGGCGGCGACCCCCGCCACCGTGGGCGCCTCGAAGAAGTCCTTGAGCGGCATCTCTACCTCGAGCACCTCACGCACGCGCGCAAGGATCTGCGTTGCGATAAGGGAGTGCCCACCCAGATCGAAAAACCTGTCGAGCACACTCAGCCGCTCCAGGCGCAGCACCTTTGACCAGATGCCGGCAACGATCTCTTCAGTCGCGGATCTCGGTGCGACGAGCTCAGCGTCGGGCTTCTCCGAGAGCCTCCTGGGCGCCGGAAGCGCCCGCCTGTCGACCTTCCCGCTGAGGGTGTGCGGCAACTCCTCCAGCTGGATGAAGGCCGCAGGGATCATCCAGATGGGCAGGTATTCGGACAGGTACTGTTTGAGCACGCCGGGCTCGACGTCATCGTTGCGGACGATGTACGCACACAGAAACGTCTCGCCCGCCTCTTCTCCGGTGACCACGACAACGTCTCTGATGGACGGGTGGTCGCGCAGGAGGCTCTCGATTTCTCCCAGTTCGACGCGGAACCCGCGAATCTTGACCTGGTGATCTTTCCTTCCGAGAAACTCGAAGTTCCCATCCTCCAGGACACGTCCCATGTCGCCGGTCTTGTAGACGATGTCCTCCGGATCGTTACTCCATGGATTCTTGATGAACACCTCGCCGGTCAGATCGGGACGGTTGTAATAGCCCAGCGAGCGGTACGGTGTGCGTATGTAGATCTCTCCCACCATTCCGGGTGGACACGGATTCCCCTTCGCATCGACGACGATCGCCGACGCTCCTTCGATCGGCTTCCCGATGGGAATCGAGCGCCTGCCCGCGTCGGACGGCCGTACGAAATAGCAGAACTTCGCCAGCGTGGTCTCGGTGGGGCCAAGCAGGTTGACCAGCTGGATCCGGTCGTCGTACACCTCGGTCCATCGCCTCACGTCCGAGGGAAGCAGCGCCTCACCGGCCAGCAGCACGTGCTTCAGGTGCGCGAGCCGGCCCGGGTGCAGTTGCTCGTTGAGAAGCAGGCGGAACAGCGACGGCACACAGTGCACGAGATTGATCCGCCGATGGTCGATCCAGTCGAGCAGCTTTCGCCCATCGAGCAGCGTTTCGCGCTCGGCAGGGACGCACACCGTACCGCCGGCACACAGTGGCACGAAGACGTCCCTCAGAAACGGATCGAATGACGGCGTCGTCAGCTGACTGACCCGCGTGCCGTGACCAGCGCCGACGGTCTTGATCTCCCACCCGATGAAGTGATCGAGTCCCTTGCGACGCCCCGCGATCCCCTTCGGCCGGCCCGTGGAGCCCGACGTGAAGTAGACGTAGCACATGTCGTCTGGCGCGACTTCGATCGGCAGCCTCGCGTCGCCCGGGCTCTCGTCCTCGAGGTGGATGACGCCATGAGCTCGTTCGCACGCCTCGTCGAGGCACACGACCCTCGACCCGGGGTGACGGTCGTTCAGCGCCTCGCGAACATGCGCGCCCGTTCCGCAAGCCAACAGCGACCACGCCGGCGCAAGCTCCGACACGATTCCCTCGAGCCGTTTCGGCGGCATCGTCGAGTCCATCGGGGCGAACGCAAGGCCGGCCTTCAGCGACGCGAGCATCCCGACGATCACCTGCACACGGTCCTCGACGAGGATGGCGACGACCGACCCTTTCGTGGCACCGGCGGAGAGGAAAAGCCTGGCGAGCCGGTCCGCCTTCCGGCGAAGCTCGCCGTAGGTCAGCCTCCGTTCGCCGCACTCGATCGCCGTCGTCTCACTGAAAGACTCGGCGGCGCGGTCGAACCAATCAACGATGCCTTCGCGTGTCATGTAATGCTGTTACCTCAGTTGCGGCTGGGCAGATCGAACGTATCGAGCAGAATGCCGAACGTGAGCACGATCAGCAGCCAGTCGCTCTCCAGGTGGGGATTGATCTTGGACCCGGGCCGTGAATACTGCGTCTTCAGCCTCTCGATCGTGTCCGGGTTGAAGTACCCCTGCCTCTTGATCCGGCCGGGCGACAGCATGTCGTTCACCCACTCGATGTTCTGCTGGAGCAGATACGGGCTGCCCGGCGCACGGAACCCGAACTTTTCCCTGTCGATGATCTCTCGCGGGACCTGACCTTCGGCGACTTTCTTGATGATGTACTTCTCGGTCAGGCCGTTGACCTTCATGCCTGGCGGGATCTCCCGCGCGAACTGCACCAGGTTGATGTCCAGAAAGGGATATCTCGCCTCGACCGCGTGTGCGAGCGCCATCCTGTCCCCGTGATCGGACAGCAGGTGATCGGCAAGCCTCAGCTTGTAATCGAGGTACGAACGCTGGTGCAACGGGTGGCGGCCCCGGAGTTGTTCCTTGTCCACGAGCTCGAAGCTCGTGCAGTCGAACTGCTCGAAGCACTCGTTGACACCGGCGGAGTACAGGGCCTGCTTCACGTCCCTCAGCGCGTACTGATGCTGTTCGTAGAAGAGGTCGCGATCGCCCCACAGCCTCTCGCGCAACTCGTCCTCGAGGACGGAGTCGAGGTCGTGCTTCCTCTCCGCGCGCAGCCCTGCCTGGTCGAAGCGGTAGCCGATGTAGCCGCCGAACGTCTCGTCGCTACCTTCTCCCGTGAGCACGACGGTGATGCCGTTCTTCTTGGTCGCACGCGACAGCGCCATCGAGCAGGTGTTGTACGTCTCCCTGACGGGGCATTCGCAGTGGTAGATCATTCCCGGCAGGCGCTGCTGGATCTCGGACCAGTCGAACATCAGCTCGTGGTGAATCGACTGGTTGGACTCCACCATCATCTGTTGAAAGCGCTTCTCGGACAGTTCCCGGTTTTCGTCGCTGAACGCAATCGAGAACGAATGACGCGTCACCTCCGGTGAGGCCCGTTTGATCAGCGCTGCGATCAGCGACGAGTCGAGTCCGCCGCTCAGATAGAACCCCACCGGCACGTCGGCCTGCAGGCGGTATCGGACCGACTGCAGGAGCAGTTCATCGACGCGGCTCGCATAGTAACGTTCCGGCCTCTCGTCGATGCCGTCGCTCATCCTGGGATAGTCCAGATCCCAGTAGCGTCTCACCGCGACGCGTGAATCCTCGAGGGTGACATAGTGGCCGCTCTTCAGGCTCTCGATACCCTTGAACATCGTCCGCGGGCTGACCAGGCCAGGGAACGAGAGGACCTGGTCGAGGCCCGTCAGGTCCACTTCACGGCGGACCATCGGATGCTCCAGGATGGCCTTGATCTCCGAGCCGAACACGAAGACGCCATCCGCGAGCGTGTAGAACAGAGGAGCAACGCCGAAATGGTCCCTCGCGAGGAAGAGCGTCCGCTTTCGCCGATCGTACAGGACGAAGGCGAACTGGCCGTTCAGTTCCTGCAACAACTCGACGCCGTGTTCCTCGTACAGGTGGAGGATCACCTCCACGTCGCTGTTGGTGCGGAAGACGTGGCGATCGCGAAGGCGATCCCGCAACTCGGCGTAATTGAATATCTCGCCGTTGCACAACAGCACGAGCGACCGATCCTCGCTGTAGATCGGCTGATCGCCGGTCTGCAGGTCGATGATGCTGAGCCTTCGAAATCCGAGCCCTACGTTGTCCTCGACGAAGTATCCACACGAGTCGGGGCCGCGATGCACGAGGCGGTCGGTCATCCTCGTGAGCACCGCACGGTCGACACCCTCGTGCCGATCCAGGTTGACGAAACCGGTGAGCCCGCACATGGCTACCCCTGCACCGGCGCGTTGAAGTCGTTGAGCAGTTGCTGGGTCTCCGACTCGGCGGCCATCGACAGAGCGGACACGCTCAGGTCGGGACGGGCGGCCACGTCGGCGAGAATGCGTTCGAAGCGGCGCAGCATCTGATCGACGGTGTCGGCGTCGAACAGGTCGACTCCGTAGTGCACCGTGACGTCAAGGCCTCCGTCTCTATGGGAGATGCTCATCCATAGATCGAACTCCGTGGCGACGTTGTCGATCTTGAAGCTGCTGACCTCGAGTCCGTGGAGCGACGCCCGCTCCGGGGCCGGTTCATCCAGCTGAAACCAGACCTGGAACAGCGCGCGATTCGATGTCCGCAGTGGACGCAGCTGTTCCACCAGCTTCTGATATGGAAGCGACTCGTGACTGTAGGCGTCGAGGCAAACCCTCCGCACACGCGCCAGGACCTCGCGAAAGGAGGGCGGGCCGGAGAAGTCCGTTCGCAGGACGAGGGTATTCACGAAGAAACCAATGAGCGGATCGGTCTCGGATCGCGTCCGGCCCGAGACGGGCGTGCCGACGACGATGTCGTCCTGACCGCTGTAGCGGTACAGCAGCGTCTGAAACGCCGCAAGAAGGAGCATGAAGGAGGTCACACCTTCGCTCCGGCCCAGCTCGGCCAGGTCCCGATACAGGTCGCCGGACACTCTGATTGACTGGGTGGCGCCGCGGCGGGTCGGCGCCGCCGGTCGAGGATGCCGCGTCGGGAGAAGCAGGGGCGCCGGCTCCCCCTGGAGCTGTTTCGTCCAGTAAGACAGGTGCGCCTCCAGGACTTCTCCCTGGAGCCAGTGTCGTTGCCAACTGGCGAAGTCGGCGTATTGAATGCCCAGCTCGCGCAGCGGCGAGAGACCACCCTGGCTGAACGCGGCGTAGAGGTGAGTGAATTCGGCGATCATCCGCTCGATCGACCAGCCGTCCGACACGATGTGATGCATCGTGAACACGACGATGTGTTCCCGCGGAGTCAACCGGAGGACTTTCACGCGGAGTAATGGCGCTCGAGCCAGGTCGAAGGGGCGTCCCATTTCGTCCGACAGGACGCGCCGTGCCTCGGGTTCGCGCTCGGCGAGCGTCAGGCTTGACAGATCCGCGATCGGAGCCGGGAATCGACCTGGTTCCAGAATGCACTGACGCGGTTGGCCGCCCTCCGCGAGGAACGCGGTGCGGAGCGTTTCGTGCCGCCTGACGATCTCGGCGATCGTCTGCTCGAATGCGGCGAGGTCCAACGCGCCATTGAAACGGACGATCCTGACCATGCTGTAGAACGGATTGTCTGGTTCGACCTGGTGCATGAACCAGAGACGTTCCTGTGCGAACGAGAGAGGCAGAACCCCTTGCCGGCTGGTACGCTCGATAGCCCGCGTCTCTGCACCCAGTCCAGTGCTGGCCGCAGTTTCGAGACGCGCCGCCAGGCTGGCCACCGTGGGAGACTCGAACAGATCGCGGTACGACAGGTTCACCTGGAATGCCGCGTTCAGCCGGGTCAGGATCTGGAGCGCCAGGAGAGAATGGCCCCCCAGGTCGAAGAAATCGTCTTCCACGCCGACCTCGTCGAGGCGCAGCACCTGCGACCAGATGGTTGCCAGAATCTCTTCGCGCGGAGTACGTGGCGCAATCTTTGTCTTCGCCGATCGCCTCAGCGAATCAGGCGCAGGCAGTGCCTCTCGATCGACCTTTCCGTTGCGCGTCAACGGCAGGGACTCCAGCCTGAGGAACGTGGCCGGAATCATGTAGTCTGGCAGGCGCTCGTTCAGCCACGCTCGCAGCTCGCCGACGTCGACATCCGCTTCGGCACCCAGATACGCGACGAGGCGCACATCGCCTGGCGTGTCCTCGCGGGCAAGGACGGCCACGTCCCGCACGCCCCGGTACGTGCCGAGCACGGCCTCGATCTCGCCGAGCTCGATGCGAAAGCCTCGAATCTTGACCTGATGGTCGACCCGTCCCAGGAACTCGAGGTTTCCGTCGGCGCGGTACCGCGCCAGGTCGGCGGTCCGGTACAGTCGCGCACCGGGGCTGTCGCCAAACGCATCGGGAACAAAGGCCGCGGCTGTCGAGTCCGGACGCCCAAGGTAGCCTCGCGCAAGCTGTGAGCCTCCGAGGTACAGCTCCGCGGCGGCGCCCGTTGGCATCAGCCTCAACCGGCTGTTCAGCAGGTGGATTTGCGTACCGACCGTCGGTCGACCGATGGGCACCGCCCCCGAGCCGTCTGCAGCGCCGTCTCCGCCGGGCACTTCGTAGATGCAGCAGCCCACGGTGGCTTCAGTGGGACCGTACTCGTTGACAATCCTGGTGTTGGGCGCGTGTGTCCTCCAGGGGCGGAGAGTCTCGCCATGCAACGCCTCGCCGCCAATGACGATCACGTTGGCCAATCCGGGAACCCGGTCGTGAGACAACTGCTGATTCAAGAGTGCCAGGTGGGATGGCGTGATCTTCAGCAGGCTCCAGCCGCCCGCCCGACTGAGTGCCTCACCAAGCTCGTCCACGGGTAAGTCGTCCGGCAGCACCGACACGCACCGGCCGGTGAGTAATTGAGGGAACACACTCGTAATCGTCAGGTCGAAGCCGAGGGGGGAATGTAGCGGGGCACCACGCCCCTCTGACACCCGGTATTCCCGGGTGCTCCAGCTCAAGTACTGCGCGAGAGCCCGATGGGAGACCATCACCCCCTTGGGCGACCCGGTCGATCCAGATGTGTAGATGACGTACGCAAGGCTCTCGGGCATTCCCGGCTCTGACAGGTTCTCGCGACTCTCGCGGGCAATCGCCTCCCAGTCCGCGTCCAGACAAACCGTCGAACCCGTCGGCGGTGAAAACCGGTCGCGCAGCAGCTGCTGTGTCACTAACAGGGATACCCCCGCGTCCTCGATCATGAACATCAACCGCTGTCGCGGGTAACCGGGATCGAGTGGGACGTACCCTCCGCCGGCCTTGAGAATGCCAAGTATCCCTACGACCATCTCGGGCGAGCGCTCCACGCACAGGCCAACGAGGGTGTCCGTGCCGACGCCGGCCCTCCTCAAGTAGCGAGCCAGTTGGTTCGCGCGGGCATTCAGTTCCCGGTAGTCGAGCGTCGTTGCACTCGACGCCACGGCCACTGCGTCTGGAGTGCGGTCGACTTGTGCCTCGAACTGTTCCTGCACGCAGCCGTTCGGGACAACAGCGGCAACCTCGGGCGGGCGGTTCCACTCGAGCAGCAGCCTGTGACGCTCGGATTCGCCCACGATTTCCAGATCGCCGATCGGCGCGCTCGGCTGCTTCGCGATGCTGGTCAGGAGCGTCTGAAGCTGCGACGCCAGCCGCTCGATGTCGCCCTCGGCAAAGTAGCGATGGTCGTAGTGCAGCTCGATCGAGAGCGCTCCCTGCCGCCGCGCGGAGGACAACTTGATCCGGAACTGGTCGGTACACGCGCTCAGGCGGTCGATGGTGAACGTCGTATCGTCACCGACCGACAGGACTGGCGGGATCTCTTCGAAGTCGAAACAGAGAGGGTAATGCGCCTGCTCGATGTCGGCATCGGCCGCAGCGAGCATGTCCCTGCAATCGAAATACTCCTGCCACTCCGCGATCTCTTCGACATCGTGTCTGACGCGTCGAAGAACCTCGCTGAACGGGTCGTCGTCGACGACGGAACAGCTGAGCGGGAGGTATCGTGCGAACAGGCCGATGGTACCCTCGAGCTGCTCGTAGTTCCGCCCGTCGAAGGCTGTGCCGATGGGGATTTCCGCCTGCCCGGTCAATCTCCCCAGCAACACTCGCCATGCTGCGAGCAGCAGTGCCGAGGTCGGCGCTTCCAGTCGGCTGCTGAGCCGCTCGATGTCTGCGCTCAACTGCGAATCGATCCGAACTGCGATCACCTTCGGGTGAAAGCCTCCTTCCTCTATCGACTCCTTCGGAAAGGGCAACGCGATCTCGCCGGTCGGCCGAGGCCTGTGATTCTTCCAGTACGTCCTGCCGGCTTCAGTGTCAGCGGTCTCGAGGAGTTGATTCTGCCATTCGGCCAGGTCCGCGTACTGCAGGGGTTCGTCGGACAGTACATCCTGGCGCACTCGGGCAGAGTAGTGCCGGGCCAGTTCACGTACGAGGTTGCCAAGACCCCTCCAGTCCGCACACAGGCCCGGGAGAGTCAGGAACAACGTGCGGCGACCAGGCGCCAGGCGGATCACGGCAATCTCGAGCAGGGGTCCATGCACGAGATCCAACCGCCTGTTCAGCTGGTCCGTGACGATCTGCTCTATTTCGTGCGTCTGACTGGCGGCCCGGTCGCTCAAGTCGTACTGGCGAATCACCGGCGACTGGCCTGCGTCAGGAACCTGAACGGGAACGGTGACGCCAGACACGCAGCGGAACGTGGTGCGAAGGATCTCGTGTCTCTCGACGACGTGTCTCACCGTGTCGGCGAAGATCGCCTCATCGAACGCTCCGTCTACCAGGACGGTGCACGCCGAGCGACGATTCTGCCAGTCGCCGATCTGCTGAAGGCGCCACAACCGATCCTGTTGCGGCGAGAGCCGGAAACCGGCGACATCTTCCTGCATGCCTGCGGACTCGTTTCGAGCGCTCATTCGCTCACCGGCCAGGTGTGTCGATTCGTTCGCGAGGGGAAGCAAGAACGCATCGCGCGATCAACCACGGTGGCGTGCTGCTCTGCCGCGTGCGATCGCAGAGAGCTTCTCTCGGCTGGCGGACTTCGCCAGCGATTTCTGTTTGCCGCGATGACTCGCGTCGGTGCTGACGAGAATGTCGCCCACCGTCCTCGATTCAGCCTCACCGGAGCTCACCAGCGTCGTGATGGCCGCTTCCAGATAGCTCAAGATGTCGGAAATTTCTCCGTCGTCGAAGCGACGTGCGTCGTAGTTGACGCGGCACAAGACGGCCGGTCGCAAAGTCACGTCCAGCGTCAGCGCGTAGTGCGACGCGTCGTCGGCGTGCAGGTCGCGGATCACGAGAGCCGATTCTCCCTTCAGCGTGCCAACCGGGTGGTTCTTGAACACGAGGAGGCTTTCGAACAGGGGCTTGCCACGCGGCACGTCACTCCAGCCGTGCACGTCTACCAGTGAGGAGTATTCGTAGTCTCGTTGCCTGACCTGACCTGCCTGTATCGCCGTGAGCCATGGCACCACGCCGTCATCACGGTTCAGCCGTACGCGCAGCGGCAGTGTGTTGATGAAGAGCCCTACGATGGAATCCACCCCCTCGAGTTGGGGAGGACGCCCGGACACGGACACGCCGAACACGACGTCGTCGCTGCCGGAGATGCACGCCAGGACCAGCCCCCATGCTCCCTGGAGAACGGTGTTCAGCGTCACGTGGTGCCGCCGGGCGTAGTCGCGCAGCGCGTCGGTGGTCGACGACGGCAGCGGCAACGGCCGGCGTCGATAGGAACGCCCGGTCGCGGTCGATTCAGCCGCGGTCAGCGACCCGCCCACGGGAGTCGGAACGGTGAAGCCCGCCATCACGCCGCGCCAGTAGGACTCGGCTGCCGTCTGACTCTGCCCGGCGTGCCAGGCGATGTAGTCGCGGAACGGGCGCGCCGGCGGCAGCTCGATCGCCTCACTCCGGCGGAATCCCTCGTACAGGCTCATGACCTCCTGGATGATCAAGGGGCCGGACCACCCATCCAGCAGCATGTGGCTGTAGCTCCAGACGAACTGGAACGTTCGCTCCCCGAGCCTCGCGAGCGTGACGCGCATGAGAGGGGCCTCGGTCAGGGCGAGGCCCCGATCGCGATCGGCTGCCAGAAGAGATGTCAGTTGCCTCTGCTGGTCAGTCTGCGCAAGCGATCGCCAATCCTCCACGACCCAAGGCAGCGCGACCTGTCCGTGGACGATCTGGAGTGGCCTGTCGAGATTCTCGTAGCGGAAGGTCGTTCGCAATGCGGGATGCCGATCGACGACCTGTTGCCAGGCCCGCTGAAATGCCTCGAGGTCCAGATCCCCCTCGAGCGTGCAACTGAGCTGCTCGAAGTAGCCTCCCGAATCACGATCGTAGAGCGAGTGGAACAGCAGACCCTGCTGAAGCGGCGACAGCGGATAGATGTCCTCGATTCGCGAGTCATCTCCCAGGAGCGTATCGAGCGTGCGCTGGTCCAGGTCGGCCAGCGGAAAGTCGGCGGGCGTCAGCTTGCCTGCCGCGGCCGAGGGACGCTGACGAATCAGCACACGCAGCGATTCGAGGAGGCCGGTCACGAGGGCCTGCGCGGTCTCGCGCCGATGTTTGCCGCCGAAGGTGAGTGAGACGGTCAGCTGATCCGCCGCAACGCCCGCCGCCAGCTCCATCAGGTGCGGGCGCGCGTTTGCGGGGGCGTGCGCCGGGCCGCGAGACTCGGCCGCCTGCGTGAACAACGATGAGCCGGGTTCGGCTTGATCGGCCGTCCCGAGATAAAGAAACACGATCTCGGCGTGCGGCAGGCGTTCCAGCCGCGGGCCCGACTCCGGGCTGAGATAGCGGAGCAGGCCGAAATTCATTCCGTTATTCGGAACGGCTCGGAGCTGCTCTTTCACCGTCCTGATCGCGTCACCGGGTCGAGCGCCCGGCCTGATTTGCAGCGCCACGGGATAGATCGTCGTGAACCACCCGGCCGTACGAGACACGTCGATCCCCTCGATGAACTCCTCGCGGCCGTGGCCCTCGAGCTCCAGGAGCAATGCCGACTGGCCACTCCACTTACAGAAGGCCTGCGTGGTGGCTGTCAGAAGCAGTTCATCGACGCGCGCGTTCCACGCTTTCCGTGCGTCGTCGAGCAGCAGCTGCGTCTCCGACGCGGTCAGGGACGACGAGACAGTGGCCTTCGACCCGTAGGTGTTCTCGCCATCCGGGACGTCTCGTGGCAACGGTTCCACGCCCGCCTCTCCCACCGACAGCCAGTACGGGAGCTCGCGAGCCACGGTCTCCGACCGGGCATGTTCGTTGAGGCGCGCCGACCAGTCCTTGAACGACACCGTCTTTGGCGGCAGCGTGACGTTTTCGCCCCGACCGAGCGCTTGATAGATCGCCTCGAAGTCCTCCAGCAGGAACCGCCAGGACAGGTTGTCCACGGCCAGGTGGTGAATGCACACGAGCCAGCGCCCGCGCCGCCCGGCACCCAGGTCGAAATGTGTGGCCTGCATGAGAGGGCCGCGCGACAGATCCAGCGCGCCCTGCGACTGCGCCGCGGCCGCCTCGATGGCGGCCGCCACCTCGCCATCCGGCACGGTACTCAGATCGACCTGACGCACGACGGCTTCGGCGCCCGGCTTGGCGACGATCTGCCGCCAACCCGACTCGTCCCGCGTGAAGCGCGCGCGAAGGGCGTCGTGATGCGCCTCGAGGCGCGTGAGCACGTCGCGTACGCGGGCCACGTCGAGCGGCTGGACTTCTTCCAGAAGAACGGATTGATTGAAGTGATGCGGCGCCGCGAACTGACGCTCGAAGAACCAGTGCTGGATCGGCGTCAACAGCACGGGGCCCGTGACCACGCCCTGCTCGGCCTCGATCCTCGAGGCGCCGGAGGCGACCGATGCCAGCTCCGCAATGGTCTGGTGCTGAAGGATGTGCTTGATCGAGAGCGCCAGGCCAGCCTGGTTGGCCTTGGCGACGACCTGAATGCCGCCCACCGAATCGCCACCAAGCTCGTAGTAGTTGTCGTGGATGCCGATCGGCTCGATGCCCAGCACGTCCTGCCAGATCCGGGTCAACGACCGTTCCGAATCGCTGCGCGGCGCCTCGTATTCGGTCTGCAGTTCCGGCCGCGGGTGTGCCGAGGGCCTGGACCCTCGGGCGTCGGGCGCTGCCGCCTGCAC